>NZ_RZPF01000705.1:0-3411 GCF_004022735.1 Mesorhizobium sp. M7A.F.Ca.AU.001.01.1.1 | reverse complement strand
CGCCCGTGACTCGGGCGCCGCCATCGGCGCCCGCCGCGGCGGCATCGTCGACCAGGTGGACGCGACGCGTATCGTTATCCGCGCCACCGAAGATCTCGATCCGGGCAAGTCCGGCGTCGATATCTACCGGTTGATGAAGTTCCAACGTTCGAACCAGAACACCTGCATCAACCAGCGTCCGCTGGTTCGCATGGGCGACCGGGTCAACAAGGGCGACATCATCGCCGACGGTCCGTCGACCGAGCTCGGCGATCTGGCGCTCGGCCGCAACGTGCTGGTCGCGTTCATGCCGTGGAACGGCTACAATTACGAGGACTCGATCCTCCTGTCCGAACGCATCGTCGCCGACGACGTCTTCACCTCGATCCACATCGAGGAGTTCGAGGTCATGGCGCGCGATACCAAGCTTGGACCGGAGGAAATCACGCGCGATATCCCGAACGTCTCGGAAGAAGCGCTGAAGAACCTCGACGAAGCCGGCATCGTCTACATCGGTGCGGAAGTTCAGCCGGGCGACATCCTGGTCGGCAAGATCACGCCGAAGGGCGAAAGCCCGATGACGCCGGAAGAGAAGCTTCTGCGCGCCATCTTCGGCGAAAAGGCGTCCGATGTGCGCGACACCTCGATGCGCATGCCTCCGGGCACATTCGGCACCGTCGTCGAGGTGCGCGTCTTCAATCGCCACGGTGTGGAGAAGGACGAGCGCGCCATGGCGATCGAGCGCGAGGAGATCGAACGCCTCGCCAAGGACCGCGACGACGAGCAGGCCATTCTGGACCGTAACGTCTACGCGCGTCTTTCCGACGTGCTCGTCGGCAAGGAAGCGATCGCTGGACCGAAGGGCTTCAAGAAGGGCTCGACGCTGTCCAAGGATACGCTCGACGAGTATCCGCGTTCGCAGTGGTGGCAGTTTGCCGTGGAGAACGAAAAGCTCCAGAGCGAGCTGGAAGCGCTGCGTGGCCAGTACGACGATTCCAAGAAGGCGCTCGAGCAGCGTTTCATGGACAAGGTCGAGAAGGTCCAGCGCGGCGACGAAATGCCTCCGGGCGTCATGAAGATGGTCAAGGTCTTCGTGGCCGTGAAGCGCAAGATGCAGCCCGGCGACAAGATGGCCGGCCGTCACGGCAACAAGGGTGTCGTGTCGCGGATCGTTCCGGTGGAGGACATGCCTTTCCTCGAGGACGGCACGCATGCCGATATCGTGCTCAACCCGCTGGGTGTGCCGAGCCGCATGAATGTCGGCCAGATCCTGGAAACGCATCTGGGCTGGGCATGTGCGGGCATGGGCAGGAAGATCGGCGAGCTGATCGACACGTACAAGGCAGCCGGCGACATCAAGCCGCTGCGCAAGACGCTCGAGAGCTTCATCCCGGCCAACGACCGCAACGAGCCGGTTCGTGACTATGACGACGAGAGCATCGTTCGCCTCAGCGAGCAGATGCGCCGCGGCGTCTCGATCGCGACCCCGGTGTTCGACGGCGCGCATGAGGCTGACATCAACATCATGCTGGAGCAGGCGGGCCTGCACAGCAGCGGTCAGTCGCAGCTCTATGACGGACGCACGGGCGAGCCGTTCGATCGCAAGGTGACGATGGGCTACATCTACATGCTCAAGCTTCACCATCTCGTGGACGACAAGATCCACGCGCGTTCGATCGGTCCGTACTCGCTCGTCACCCAGCAGCCGCTGGGCGGCAAGGCGCAGTTCGGTGGCCAGCGCTTCGGCGAGATGGAGGTCTGGGCGCTGGAAGCGTACGGCGCCGCCTACACGCTGCAGGAAATGCTGACGGTGAAGTCCGACGACGTCGCCGGCCGTACCAAGGTCTACGAGGCGATCGTGCGTGGCGACGACACCTTCGAGGCCGGCATCCCGGAGAGCTTCAACGTTCTCGTCAAGGAAATGCGGTCTCTCGGCCTCAACGTCGAGCTGGAGAACACCAAGCTCGACGACAACCCTGTCCGGCTGCCCGACGCGGCCGAGTAAGGCAATGGCGCGCCACGGCTGTCCGCGGCGCGCCTCGAGCATGATCCCGAAAAGTGGCTACCGGTTTTCGGACAGGATCATGCTCAACCAGGAAGAATTCGACGGCCAGTGGCCGACAAAGACGGCGGGCGTTTGGCTCGCGACTAGATGCAAGGGATCTTCGAGGATCCCGAAAAGGAGAACGGCATGAACCAAGAGGTCATGAATCTCTTCAATCCGCAGGCGCCTGCGCAGGTGTTCGATTCCATCCGGATATCGCTTGCCAGCCCTGAGAAGATTCTGTCCTGGTCTTTCGGCGAGATCAAGAAGCCGGAGACCATCAACTACCGCACCTTCAAGCCGGAGCGTGACGGTCTGTTCTGCGCGCGCATTTTTGGCCCGATCAAGGACTATGAGTGCCTGTGCGGCAAGTACAAGCGCATGAAGTACAAGGGCGTCATCTGCGAGAAGTGCGGCGTCGAAGTCACGCTGTCGCGCGTTCGCCGCGAGCGCATGGGCCATATCGAGCTGGCGGCACCGGTCGCCCATATCTGGTTCCTGAAGTCGCTGCCGTCGCGCATCGGCACGCTGCTCGACATGACCCTGAAGGACATCGAGCGCGTCCTCTACTTCGAGAACTACATCGTCACCGAACCTGGCCTCACCGCGCTGAAGGAGCACCAGCTGCTCAGCGAGGAAGAGTACATGATCGCCGTCGACGAGTATGGCGAGGATTCGTTCACCGCCATGATCGGCGCCGAGGCCATTCATGACCTCCTGGCCGGCATGGACCTGGAGAAGATCGCCGGCGACCTGCGTTCGGAACTGGCGTCGACCACCTCCGAGCTGAAGCAGAAGAAGTATCTGAAGCGGCTCAAGGTCGTCGAGAACTTCATGGAATCCGGCAATCGTCCGGAATGGATGATCATGAAGGTGGTTCCGGTGATCCCGCCGGACCTGCGTCCGCTCGTCCCGCTGGACGGCGGCCGCTTCGCCACGTCGGATCTGAACGATCTCTATCGCCGCGTCATCAACCGCAACAACCGCCTGAAGCGGCTGATCGAGCTGCGCGCCCCCGGCATCATCGTGCGCAATGAAAAGCGCATGCTGCAGGAAGCCGTCGATGCGCTGTTCGACAACGGCCGCCGCGGCCGCGTCATCACCGGCGCCAACAAGCGCCCGCTGAAGTCGCTGTCCGACATGCTCAAGGGCAAGCAGGGCCGGTTCCGTCAGAACCTGCTCGGCAAGCGCGTCGACTATTCCGGCCGCTCGGTCATCGTGACCGGTCCGGAGCTCAAGCTGCACCAGTGCGGCCTGCCCAAGAAGATGGCGCTCGAACTGTTCAAGCCCTTCATCTACGCCCGTCTCGACGCCAAGGGTTACTCCTCGACCGTCAAGCAGGCGAAGAAGCTGGTCGAAAAGGAGCGTCCGGAAGTCTGGGATATGCT
>NZ_RZPF01000704.1:0-3426 GCF_004022735.1 Mesorhizobium sp. M7A.F.Ca.AU.001.01.1.1 | reverse complement strand
GCGGAAGACTATCCCGACGGCGATTATCGCCGCAACGACCCGCGCTACCAGGGCGAAAACTACGACGCCAATGTCGAGGCGGCCGCCAAGGTGAGCGACATCGCCGCTGCCCGCGGCGTCAAGCCCGGCCAGGTCGCGCTGGCCTGGCTGCTGGCGAAGGGCGACGGCTTTGGCATCGACATCGTGCCGATCCCCGGCACCAAGCGCAGAAAATACCTGGAAGAGAACGTCGCCGGCGCCGCTATCAAACTCGATGCCGCCGAGATGGCCGCGCTCAACGAAGCGCTCGCGCCGGGAAAAATCTCCGGCCCGCGCTATACCGAGCGGGGCATGGCGATGGTCGACCGGTAGGGGGCGCCTGCTCCAGCGTCCGCGACAATCTCGCCAAGCTCGTTCCGAATAGTGATGCTAACGAAAGCCCAGATGCTTCCGATAGCAGTGGGTTTCCACGGTGAACCTGCCGGCGACATCATCCGGCAGCCAAAGTGCGTCTTCGAAGCTGCGGTTCAAGCGCCATCCTTCGCGGGCATAAAATCTCTGCGCGCGGACATTTCCCGCCGTGCAGAAAAGCTCGGCCTCCGCCACGCCCTGTTCGCACAAGAGATGCTCGGCATAAGACAGCAGATCGCGGGCGGTTCCGCTTCCCCGTGCCTGCGGGCTTACATAGAGTTTGACCAGCTCCGCCCCGTTTATCGAGACGAAGCCAAGCAATCCATCGGCAGCCGCCACATGGAAGGCATCGGTGGATTGCTCCAGCCACAGCGCAAAATGCGCCGGCGTTCGGTACGCCAGGATTTCGGCTGGAACCAGATGCGCATGGGCATCATGCCAGCCCTGATGCCACAGTTGCACGATCGCCGACCGGTCGGCTTCCTGGGCTGGGCGAATTTCGAGCATTTCTCACCGCCGACGGGTAGCTAATCCGTAAGGCCGCGCGGAGGGCCGCCTGGTTCCATGGGCCTTCCGCCGATTTCGGTCAACCCGCCGCTGCCGCGGTAACCTTCTTGGACGCGGCCCGCTGTCGCCGCATGCGCCGTTTGGCGACAAGCTTGAGCGCGACCGGCGGCTCGTTTGACAGCGCGCCCAGCACGGCGTCGACCATGCCATGCGCCACGAAATCCGCGTTCATGTCACGCGCCAGTTTGCCCGCCGTCTCCTTGTCCTCGCTGTCGGCCTCCGACCAGAACACGATTCCCACCCGAAGTGCGGCCTTCGCACGCTTCAGCCGGCGGACCAGAAAGCGGGCGTGCTTGATGGAATCCCGGTTCAGGAATCCGACCACGACGGTGTCGACGGTTTCGAGCTCAAGGCGGCGAATGCCGGCGGGTTCCATATCGGCAAAGCTGGCTTTCGACACCGTCGCGCCCTGGACCTCCAGCACCTGCGCCAGCATCGCGGCAGCGGCGTCGTCGAGCTCGCCACGCCCCCCGGCGCAAAGCACGGACATATCCGTGCCATCGGGCAGTTCGGTCTCGTCCTCCCCGCCGGGATCGTCATCGTCGCTCGCCTCTGCGGCCACGGACGGCCCCTCCTCCTCGCCTGCCTCCTCCTGCGCGCTGTCGTCGAGATTGGCGACCAGCATCAGGGCACTGGCCGCCACCTGCCGCCTTTGCAAATCGCCCATGACGCCGCGCACACGGTCCTGTTCGCCCAGCAGAAGCGCCGGAATGGCAACCTTGTCATAGAATTCGACCAGATATTTCTCCTCCAGCATCTCCTCGGCATGATCGGTGGCTTCTTCCGGATCGCCGGCCAGCAGCCGCTGGTACAGGCGCGCATGGGGTTCGAGCACGGGCTCGTTGCCGAACAGCACGTCCAGGAATTCAAACTGCGGCACGTGCCTGCCCAGCACCACCAGGCAGACAGTGAGCGGCGTCGACAGGATCAGCCCGAGCGGCCCCCAGAGCCACGTCCAGAAAATCGCCGCGACAATGATCGCCAGCGGCGACAGTCCCGTCCGCGAACCGTAGAGCCAGGGTTCGATGACATTGCCGGTGATCAGTTCCATCACCACGAACAGGGCGGCTGTCCACAGCACGAGCGACCAGCCCGGTGCCACGGCCAGCGCCAGGAACAGCGGCAAAAGCATACCTATGATCGGGCCGATATAGGGAACGAAACGCAGCGCCAGTGCCAGCAGCCCCCACAGCAGCGCATTGGGAATACCGAGGGCCCAGAGCCCGATCGCGATCGGTATGGCGTAGACGATGTTGACGACCAATTGCATCAGGAGATAGCGGCCCACCCGTTTGGCGGCATCCTGAAGCGCCTCGGTGGTGCGGTGGAGGTCGCCGTAGCCGACAAGCCGGATGAAGCGGTCGCGCAGATCCTCCCGCTCGAGCAGCATGAAGATGACGACGACGATGATCAGCCCGGCCGACCCAAGCGGGCTGATCAGCGGCCCGACGACATTCTGCAGGACCTGAAGCGGCCTTTCGTGCGCGACGATCTCGACCGGCACCGGCTCGCGCGGCGGCTTTTCCGGGGCGGCGGCCGGCAGCGAGGGGTCTTGCCTGTCGATCTCCTGGCCGACCCGCTCGACCACCTTGCTCAGTCTGGCAAGGATCCCGCCCCCGGTCTCCTTGAGCGAGCGGATCTTGGTCAGGATGTTGGTCTGGTAGACCGGGATGTTCTGCGCCAGTTCGCTGACCTGCGTGGCGACGATGAAGGAGAACAGGCCAAGCGCCGCGAAGGCGCCGAGCACGCTGGCGATGACGGCGGCAATCCGGGGAATGCCGACCTTTTTTAGCGCTGCGACAAGCGGCGCCAGTGCGAAGGTCAGCAGCAGCGCGATGGCGATCGGCAGGAAAACCTCGCGCCCGAAATACAGTGCCGCCACTGTCGTGACGATGGCCGCCACATTGGGCAAAGAGGTTCGCGGATGGGGCGCGGCCGCTGAAAGGGCGTCCCCCAGCCCATCAGCCGGAGACGCCGTGCCGTTTCGACGATTGGCCACGTGATGCCTCCCTGCCAAATGCCATGATCGGGCATATAGAGCGGACGTGCAACTTTAGCCAACGATGAAATACGCCTCGCTCACAGGCAATGATCCGGCCCGCACCGGCCGCTCCCGAAGGGCTAAATGGAAGTCAGGCTCGCCCGATCGGATCAGCGCGCCGCATGCCTGGCCAGCGCGTGCTCGATCAGCACGTCGATGGTCTGGCTGTAGCCGATGCCTGAGGCGGCAAGCGCCTTGGCATACATCGAGATGTCGGTGAAGCCGGGAATGGTGTTGACCTCGTTGACAAGCAGGCTGCCGTCGGCGCGCAGGAAGAAATCGACGCGCGCCATGGCTTCGCAGCCAAGCGCCTGGAACGCCTGCCGCGCCATATCCCTGGCCTTTTCGGCCACATCGGCCGGGACATCGGCGGGCACCTTGACCAGCGCGCCGTCGGCATCGAGATATTTGGCCTCATAGGTGTAGAA
>NZ_RZPF01000703.1:0-3436 GCF_004022735.1 Mesorhizobium sp. M7A.F.Ca.AU.001.01.1.1 | reverse complement strand
ACGTTGAAGAAGATCGACGACTACACCGTCGAATGGACCTTCAAGGACGCCTTCCCGAAGCAGTACCTGTATGCCATGGCCTACGGCACCTTCTGTCCTGGTCCCGCGCACATCCTGAAGCCGCAGCATCCGAAATATTCGAAGAACACCTATGACCAGTTCAAAAATGCCTTCCCGCCGGAATTCATGAACATGCCGGTGATGGGCGGCTGGGTCCCGGTCGAATACCGGCCGGACGACATCATCGTCATGCGCCGAAATCCCTATTACTGGAAGGTCGACGAAAAGGGCAATCAACTGCCCTATCTCAACGAACTGCACTACAAGCTGTCGACCTGGGCCGATCGCGACGTCCAGGCGGTGGCCGGCGCGGCTGATTTTTCCAATCTGGAGCAGCCGGAAAACTTCGTCGCCTCGCTGAAGCGTGCGGCGGAGGCGAACGCGCCTGCCCGTCTTGCTTTCGGCCCGCGGCTCATCGGCTACAATCTGCGCTTTAATTTTTCCGCCAATGGCTGGGGCAATCCGGACGAACGCGGCCAGGCGATCCGCGAGCTGAACCGCAACGAGGATTTCCGCAAGGCCGTCACCATGGCGCTCGACCGCAAGGCGCTCGGCGACTCGCTGGTCAAGGGGCCGTTCACCGCCATCTATCCCGGCGGCTTGTCGTCAGGAACCAGCTTCTACGACCGCAATTCGACGGTCTACTACCCCTTCGACCTCGATGGCGCCAAGGCTGAACTCGCCAAGGCCGGCCTCAAGGATACGGACGGCGACGGCTTCGTGAATTTCCCTTCCGGCACCGCCGGCGGCAAGAATGTCGAGATCGTGATGCTGGTCAACAACGACTACACGACCGACAAAAGCCTTGCCGAAGGCGTCGTCGCCCAGATGGAAAAGCTCGGGCTGCGGGTCGTGCTCAACGGCCTCAACGGCACCCAGCGGGACGCTTCGCAATACTCCGGCCGCTTCGATTGGCTGGTCCGGCGCAACGAACAGGAACTGACCTCGGTGGTGCAGAACACCGTGCAGCTTGCCCCTGTCGGCCCGCGCACCAGCTGGGACCATCGTGCGCCGGAAAATGGCGAGGTCGATGTGATGCCGTTCGAAAAGGACCTCGTCGACATCGTCAACAAGTTCGTCTCCACGCAGGACAATGACCAGCGCGCCAGCTTGATGAAACAATTCCAGAAGATCTCGACGGAGCACGTCTACAATGTCGGCCTGACGGAATATCCCGGCGCGCTGATCGTCAATAAGCGATTCTCGAACATTCCGCAGGGCACGCCGATCTTCATGTTCAACTGGGCCGAGGATTCGATCATCCGCGAACGGGTATTTGTCGCCGCAGACAAGCAGGCGAAATATGAATTGTTCCCCGATGAGCTGCCCGGCAAACCCGGAGAGAAGGGGCTGATGAATTAGGTTTACCTCCCTGACTGAGAGACCTCCGGCCGCGCCGCTGGCGCGGCCGGACAAACCAACCTCCGGACGCAACCAAGGGCGCGATCGGCGAGACAAGGAAATGAACCGTCCATGCTGCGATTCCTGCTCACGCGCATAGCGTCGGCAATCCCGGTCCTCGCCATCTTGAGCCTGGCCACCTTTGCCATCATCCAGGCGCCGCCGGGTGACTATGCCGACTACATCCGCTCGCAGGCGATCAACCAGGGTGGAGCTTCCTTTGCCGAGGCCGACGCGCAGGCAAAGGCCTATCGCATCGAGCATGGCCTCGATAAGCCGCTGCCCGTGCAGTATCTCAACTGGATCGTCGGCATCGTCACCCGCGGCGATTTCGGCTACAGCCTGTACTACAACAAACCGGTCGCCGATGTGGTCGGAGAGCGCCTGCCGCGCACGCTCCTTCTGGCGCTGGTCTGCCATCTGCTGGCCTCGGTGCTGGGCATCACATTCGGCATATGGGCGGCGACAAGGCAATACACCTGGATCGACTCGACACTGTCGGCCATCTCCTTCCTCGGCATGACGGTGCCGCGCTTCCTGATGGCGCTGATCATCGTCTATCTCCTGGTCTTCCAGTTCAACGTGTCTGAGATCGGCTCATTCTTCTCGCCGCAATATGGTGGTGCGCCGTGGTCGTGGGCCAAATTCGTCGACCTCGACAAACATGTCTGGCCGGTGGTGGCGATCGCCACTTTCGGCGGCCTCGCCTACAATATGCGCGTCATGCGCGGCAATCTGCTCGATACGCTGAACGCGCAATATGTCGAGACGGCAAGGGCCAAGGGGCTGACGGGTGCTGCCGTCGTCATGCGCCACGCCGTGCCCAACGCGCTGCATCCGCTCATCATGTATCAGGGCGTGGTGCTGCCCTATATGCTGACCGGCGAGATCGAGACGGCGATCATCTTCGCACTGCCGACCGTCGGCCCGGCGATCGTCGGCTCCATGGCTGTCGGCGACGTCTATGTCACCGCCACCTTCATGATGGTCCTGTCGGCGACGCTCATCGTCGGCAACATCATCGCCGACATGCTGCTCGTGCTGCTCGATCCGCGCGTGCGCCAGTTCGGGGAGCGTTGAGATGCTGGCGCGCGATCCATCCCCTCCACCGCTGCCTGCCGAAGGGCCCATCGTCGCCGAACCGGCGCATGGCAACGAAAGCTACATGGCGCTTGTCTGGCGCCGGCTGAAGCGCTCCTGGACCGGCATGGCCGGGCTCTGGCTCGTCGTGCTGCTGCTGGTGATGGCCGTATTCGCCGAATTCATCGCGCCAATGGACCCGAAGGTCACGGATGTCGGCTTCGCTCCGCCGCAGGTGCCAAGCTTCCATGACAGAGACGGCGGTTTCACCGCACGGCCGAGGGTCTATGCGCTGGCCGATTCGGCGGACCTCGATCCGGTCACTTTCCAGCCCGTCGTCGGCCCCGACTATGATCATCCTAGGCTGCTCGGTTTCTTCGTGCATGGCGCGCCCTACAAGCTGTTTGGGCTGCTGCCGGCGGACCGGCATCTGTTCGGCTCGCTGGACGGCCAGCCGGTGCATTTCCTAGGCACCGACAAGTTCGGCCGTGACGTGCTGTCGCGCGCCATCCACGGCTCGCGCGTCTCGCTGATGATCGCCCTGACGGTCGTCTTCATCATCACCGTCATCGGCACCACCGTCGGCATGGTTTCCGGCTATTTCGGCGGCAGGTTCGATGTCTGGATGCAGCGCTTCGTCGAACTGGTGCTCGCCTTCCCGCAGCTGCCGCTCTATCTGGCGCTGACGACACTGATCCCGGTCACCGCTCCCACCAACGTCTTCCTCGCTTTCGTCATCATCGTCATGTCGGCCTTGGGCTGGGCGCAGATGTCGCGCGAAGTGCGCGGCAAGACGCTGGCGCTGGCGCGGATCGAGTATGTGCGCGCCGCCATGGCGGTCGGCGCCACCGACCGGCGCATCATCATGTAGCACATCTTCCCCAATGTGATGAGC
>NZ_RZPF01000702.1:0-3442 GCF_004022735.1 Mesorhizobium sp. M7A.F.Ca.AU.001.01.1.1 | reverse complement strand
GCCACCGACGGTTCGACGCTCGGCGTGGCGCTGGGTGCGCAGTTCCTGCGTGGCGCCGATAACATCTACCAGCGCTGGCGTCCGACCTGGCAAGTCACCTTCGGCAAGCCTCTGCCGCACGGCTTCGAGCTGCGCGGCACCTATTTCGGCCGCTACGAAACGTCCGAAACCGACGACCCCCTGGCTTCGTGGCTGCAGCGCGCGGAACTGGAACTGGGCATGAAGGTGCGCGAAAACCTCGGCATCGCTTCCGGCATCTTCTATGAGCTCAAGGACAATTTGCTCTACGAGAACCAGGAGCGCCGCAAGGGCGTCTATGCCGAAGCGACGTACAACGCGACCAAATCGATGGCCATTGTCGTTCGCGTCGACGTTTCCGAGACCTTCAAGACCGTGATCGACGAGCGCGAACACACGGTCGATGCATTTGTGGGCCTGCGGGCGAAGATCTAGCTCATTCCCGCGCTTGACTGGGTAGGCCCACAAGCGGAGGCAGGAGGGTGTTGAAGACCCTCCTGCCCACGACACGTGACATAAGGATGCCCGTGACTTTCCTGCTCAGTGACGGCCGCCCAGCTTGTAGCTGTTGCCGCCAAGGACATTGACGCCGATACCGCTGAGAACGCCGGTAAGGACGTTGGTCTTGTTGCCGTTCAGAATGCCCTGGACGACATTGCCGCTCAGGATGTTGTTGCCACTCAGGATGCCATTGAGCGCGGTCACCTGGCCGACACCGATGGACGGCGACACATTGATCAGGCTACCCGAGCTACCTCCCCAGCCGCCGGCATAGGCGCCGACAGTCGAGAACGAAACCATAGCAGCGGTGAGTACAAAAGCGAACTTCTTCATGACTTCTCTCCATTGTTGCTAGTAGTGTTTTCTTCGACTTCTTACGACTTACCCCCGAAACGAGTAGTGCATTTTGCCGAAAGTCTTGCAACCTTGGAGTGTTTAATTTCACGGATACAATCCGTTTTCCATTTCTTAACTTTAATATTTTACGTTAAGAAAATTGGTTACCGTCGACGTCTTGAGCTGGTCAGACGGCGTCGTTTTCCCAACGATCGAGGAATGCTTCGATCGGCATTGCCTGCATGTCGGGAACCGCTCTGGCGAGCTTTTCGACCGGCCAGTTCCACCAGGCGAGAGCTTCGATCCGCGCCGCGATATCCGGAGCGAAGCGTGGCCGGAGAGCCTTCGCCGGCACGCCGGCGACGATCGCGTAGGGCGGCACATCACGCGTCACCACTGCGTTGGCGCCGACCACCGCGCCATTGCCGATGGTGACCCCGGGCATGATCACCGCGCCGTGGCCGATCCAGACATCATGGCCGATGGTCACGGCTTTCGCCTGCCGCCGTTCGCGGAAGGCGGCATCGACGCCCAGCCAGCGAAAATACTCGTTCGGCCGGTAGCTGAGCTTGTGCTGGGTCAGCCGCTCTATGGGATGCTCCAGCGCATTGATGCGGCTGTTGGCGGCGATCGAGCAGAATTTGCCGATCGTCGTGTAGATCGCTTCCGAATGGCGTTCGAAATAGGAGAAGTCGCCGACGGTGACCTCGCGAAGCACCACCCGCTCGCCGATCGAGGCATAACGCCCAAGCTTGCACGCCTTCAACTCCGCGGTCGGATGGATGCGTGGCTCGGGGTCTTTCGGGACGAGATCTTCGGAACGGTCCATGCCGGCGGCTTTACGCCTAGGCGATTGGTCCCGCAAGCGGGGCCAATCGTCCGTCAGATCGTTTCCCGGCAAGGATTCGCCCAGGCGATTGGTCCCGCAAGCGGGGCCAATCGTGCGCCCGGGAAGGAACTGAATCGCCTATTGCGGCTTGCCTTTGCTCCACACCACGTTCTGGCCGTAGAGCGGCACAGTGGTGACCGACATTTTGGCCGAGCCGTTCTGCACCTGGCGCGAATGCGAGAGATAGATCAGCGTCTCGTTGGCCTTGTCGTAGATGCGGTTCACCACCTGCTTCTTCCAGATCAGGCTGATGCCTTGCTTGAACACTTCCTCGCCGCCCTCGCTCATGTCGATGTCGCCGATGGTGATCGGGCCGGTCTGGCGGCAGGAGATCGAGGAATCGGACGGATCCTCGAACCAGTTGCCCTTGTGCAGGCGATCGATGATGCCGCGATCGAAATAGGAGACGTGACATGTCACGCCCTCCACTTTGGGGTCCTTGATCGCCTCGACGATGATGTCGTTGCCGAGCCAGTCGACGCCGACCTTGCCGACTTCATCGGCCACGGCGGCCCCGGCACCTAGGACAACGCACGCGGCCAAGGCACCGCCGATCAGTCTTCGCCCAATCAGTCCGTGCCCAATCAGTCGTTGCAAGGGACCCTCCTGCGGTTCGAGTTGCCGGTCACAGGTGGGGCGAGCGGCCCGGCTTTGCAAGCAGATAGGTCGACACCGCAGCGGTTGCGGCAACGCGGCACTTTGCCTGTGCGGGGCCGAACCGCTAAGACTGTCACACAGGCGCGGCATTGAGCCGGCGCGACGATTTCTGCAGACGGACTTTTCTGATGATGCGTTCTATCCTGGTCGGTATTCTCGTCCTGATGGCGGCCGGCATCGGCTGGCTGACCTTCGACTGGTATCGCGGCCACTATGGCGGCGAGCCATTCGGGGCCGCCTTTACTCTGGTCGACCAGAAAGGCGCGCCGATCACCGAAGCCGCCTTCCGGGGCCAGCCCAGCGTCGTCTTCTTCGGCTTCACCCATTGCCCCGAGGTCTGCCCGACCACGCTGTTCGAACTGGCCGGCTGGCTGAAGACGCTCGGCGACGACGGCAAGAACCTGCACGCCTATTTCGTATCGGTCGATCCGGAGCGCGACACGCCTGAGGTGATGAACGCCTATGTCAGCAATTTCTCCGACCGTATCGTCGGCATCACGGGCGCTCCGGACAAGGTCCATGCCATGGCCAAGTCGTTCGGCATCTATTGGAAGAAGGTCGACACCGGCGACGGCGACTACACGATGGATCATACCGCCTCGGTGCTGCTGCTCAACGCCAAGGGCGATTTTGCCGGCACAATCGCCTACGGCGAAAGCGCCGATACGGCCATCGCCAAGCTGAAGCGGCTGGCGGCGAAAGGCTGATTACCATTTCATGACCCAGACGCGCCTTTACTTCACCACCGGAAAGATCGAGTCCGTCAGCATTTTCGCGGCGCTTGAGGCGGCCTTCGAGGAAGAGGGGCTGCCGATCGCCGTGCTGGAGGTCGACGAGGACAAGGACATCCACGAAGTGTCGCTCTATGCCGATGGCGACGTCGATGCGGTCGAGACCCGCTTGAAGGACATCCTTGCCGGCCTTTCCCTGTCGAAGCCGATCGAGCGCGAGCCCCTGCCCGACATCGACTGGGTGGCGCATTCGCTGGAAGAGTTGAAGCCGGTGCGTGCCGGACGTTTCTTCGTCCACGGCGCACATGAC
>NZ_RZPF01000701.1:0-3446 GCF_004022735.1 Mesorhizobium sp. M7A.F.Ca.AU.001.01.1.1 | reverse complement strand
CCTCATTGACCCGGGTCAGCTCGATGGTGCGCGTCTTGACCCGCTGCTCCAGCGATTCATTGGCCCTTTTCAGCGCAAGATCCTGCTCGACGCGCCCGGAAATGTCGGCATAGGTGGCGACGATGCCGCCGTCCGGCATCGGGTTGGATCGCAGTTCCAGGATGCGGCCCGAGGTTTTCAGCTCCATCTGCCACGGGCTGACGAAGCTGGTCAGCCGGTTGAGCATGGCCACACGCTGATCGGCGGGAATGTCGCCGCGCTCGGCGAGATGGCGCAGGATGCGGTCGAGCGAGACGCCGACCTGGCCCATCTCGTCGGGCAGGTCGAACAGCGCCCGGTACTGGCGGTTCCAGCAGATCAGGCGGAAATCGCGATCGAAGACGGTGATGCCCTGTTCCATCTGGTCGAGCGCGATCTGCAAGAGGTCGCGGTTGTGCTGCAGCGCCTCGGTGGCGTCGTCGAGCAAGCGGAAGGCATCTCGGGATTCGCGGTCGTGGCGCCGAAACAGCAGCGACAGGATCAGCCGTGCCGAGGAGGAGCCGACGGCGCTGGCCAGCAGCTGCTCGGAAAAGCGGATGACGTCCATGCTCGCCTGTTCGTTGCCGTGCAGCGAGGTTCCGTTGGTCTTTTCGAACGACTGGAAAGAGCGCTCGGTGCGCTCGACGCCGAGATAGCGCCCGATCGTGTCCTTCAGGTCGTTGACGGTGATGGCGGTGCGGAAACGGCGCAGGCTGGGCATCGGGCCGGCATCGCGCGGCACGAAGATCGACGCCTGGATGCGTTCCAGCGGCACCGACGCGCGCGACAGCGAGCCAAGCACGAAAAACACCGCATTGATCGACAGGCTCCACAACACGCCGTGGTTCAGCGGTTCGGCGACGGTGCCGAACAGGGCCTGCGGCCGCAGCGCCTCGAAGCCGAACAGCCCGTGCACGATGATGCCGGTATCGGCCGCGGCAAGCGACGGCAGGAGCAGTGTGTAGCCCCAGACGAGGATGCCGGCGACCATGCCGAGTGCCGCACCCCGGCCGTTGGCGCCGCGCCAGATCAGCCCGCCGATCAGGGCGGGGGCGAACTGGGCGATGGCCGCGAACGACATCAGGCCGATCGACGACAGGCGCGCGCTGTTGGTGCTCTCGCGGTAATAGAGGAAGGCGATGAACAACAGGATGAAGATCGCCCCGCGCCGCACATTAAGGATCAGCGTCGACCAGTCCTCGGTCTCGGAGGTCGAGGTCTTGAGCAGGCGGCGCACGAACAGCGGAATGACGAGATCGTTGGAGATCATGATCGACAGCGCCACGCTTTCGACGATCACCATCGCCGTCGCCGCCGACAGGCCGCCGATGAAAGCCGCCATCGCCAGCACATCATGGCCGCTGAACAGGGGCAGCGACAGCACATAGAGATCGCTGCTGGTTCCGGTGCCGACCAGCGACAGGCCGGCGAAGGCGATCGGCAGCACGAACAGGTTGATCGCCACGAGGTAGAGCGGGAACACCCATGTCGCGGTGCGCAGTTCGGCCTCGCCGCGGTTTTCGACGATGGTGACGTAGAACTGCCGCGGCAGCATGATGATGGCAAAGCCGCTCAGGCACGTCAGCACCAGCCAGGTGGCGAGCGAGGTGTTGTAGCTCATCGCCTGCCGGACCTGCGCGTTCTCGGCGAGCTTGTCGAACATGTCGCCCGGGCCGCCGAAGATCAGGAAGGTGACCATCAGGCCGATCGCCAGGAAGGCGGCGAGCTTGACGACGGTTTCGACCGCCACCGCCAGCACCAGTCCGTCCTGGTGTTCGGTGGCGTCGGCGTGACGGGTTCCAAACAGCACCGCGAACAGCGCCAACAGCATGGCGACGACCAGCGAGATGTCGCTGACGAAGGGATCGAACGAAGGCGGCGATCCCGTATAGTGCTCGACCATCAGGCTGACCGAACCGGATATCGCCTTCAACTGCAGCGCGATATAGGGCACCGCGCCGATGGTGGCGATCAGCGTGGCGATCGCCGCGACGGTGAAACTCTTGCCGTAGCGTGCGCCGAGGAAATCAGCGATCGAGGTGATCTTCTCGGTCTTGGCCAGCCGCACGATACGGTTGAGCAGCGGGAAGCCGAAGACGAAGACGAGCACCGGGCCCGTATAGATGCCGAGGAATTCGAGGCCGCGTTCGGAAGAGAGACCGACCGAGCCGAAGAAAGTCCAGGATGTGCAGTAGATCGCGAGGCTGAGCGCATAGATGAAAGGCCGCCCCCGGCTCGGCTCGGAGATGGCCGAGCGGCGGTCGCCGAGGCTGGCGATGGCAAACAGCAGCGTCACATAGGCGACCGCGATGATGACGATGAACAAGCCCTGCACGCTTGGACTTTCCTCCTCTGCCGTCTTTCTATCCGGCTTGCCCGGACGCAACCACAGCTTGGCGTCCGAGTCCATTGCAGAGCTGTGCAGGACGGCTATCAGGGCGGCGCGTCGGTGTCGTTATGGTGAAGATCGCCGCTGAGCGCCGTGGAAAATACGGCCAATGACGACCTCCTCCAAACCCATGCGATAGAGGATGATGTGCTTGCCGTGGACGAACTGATGGGTCCTGCCTTCATAGAGCCGGCCCATACTCGGATAGTCGCCGAGCAACTCAAACACCGCGTCGAGTTCGCGCAGGTACTTTTCGGCCTGAGTGTGGCCGAAGTTTTCGAAGGTGTGTCGGTAAATGTCTTTCAGATCGCGTTCGGCGCGATGCGTTATCCTATGGCGCATGCGGGAGTTCGGCACGCGCTTCCCGAATAATGTCGTCGATCGACTTTTCGCTGACCGGGCTCTCAAAACCTTCGTTGATCGCCGCCTGAATCGCTTTCCGCTTCTCGTCGGGCGAAAGCGCGTCAAACCAAGCGCGCTGCTCCTTTGTTGGAGCCGCCCACGGATAAACATCAATGCTGATGGTTTCGAGCATGTTCATGAGAACATTATAGGCGAAAACGCCTATAATTTCCAGAAATTCAATGCTGGCTTTGCCGTGCCGTCAATGCGGGAAACCTTGCAAAGAGCGATTGATCGCTCGCGTCAACAACCAGGGGCCCATGCCGTGCTCGGCGGCAATCTGGTCCAGCGTGGTCGTTTTGCAGTGATTCGGCGGCATCTGTGTCGATTTGCATCGCGGGGATATGAAATTTCACGCCCTTGTACGCAACGCGTCAAATTCGGCAGAGCTGCCGCCCAAAGTGCCGTAAGGTAAGGAGAAAGCGGTTGTTTTCTCCCTTTTACCCATGTTGCGTCAGGAGGTTTTTGTTATGTTGCCTCAGGTCGATGCCGCAAGGACGGAAACGGCAGCTCGGCCAGTCACGACAAGGAGGGTCGAATGCTGAAAGAATTCCAGGAATTTATTTCCAAGGGCAATGTGATGGACCTTGCGGTCGGCGTCATCATCGGCGCGGCCTTCGGCAAGATCGTCGATTCC
>NZ_RZPF01000006.1:0-30585 GCF_004022735.1 Mesorhizobium sp. M7A.F.Ca.AU.001.01.1.1 | reverse complement strand
GCGCATTCCCTGACGGGCGCTGGTTCGGCGTCAGCAACGATCTGGAAAAGACCGCCGCGCGCATCGCCGCCTTCTCAGCCGCCGACGCCGCCACATGGCGCAGGCTGGTCGCCGCCTTCCCGGCGGAGGCCGAACACCTGTTCCGGCTGCTGGGTTCGCCGATGAGTGCCCGCGCGCTTGCCGGCACGGCGTGGAACCTGTGGCGCAAGAAGGGCATGTCCGGAGCGCTCGATACGGGCCGGCTGCTGCTGTCCTCACCCCGCGCCTGGCTGGAGGAAACTTTCGAGTCGCCGCATATCAGGGCAACGCTCGCCACTTGGGGCATGCATCTCGACTTCGCCCCGGATATCGCCGGCGGTGCGGTTTTCCCCTATCTGGAATCGATGGCCAACCAGAGTTTCGGCATGGTGCTGGGCAAGGGCGGCGCCGACACCATCATCCGTGCCCTCTCTGGCATGGCGACCTCCGCCGGCGGCAAGATCGTCACCGGCGCCGAAGTCGCCGAGATCACCGTTTCGGCCGGCAAGGCGACCGGCGTACGGCTCGCTTCGGGCGAGACGCATACCGCCACCAGGGCAGTCATTGCCGGCGTCGCGCCCAAGGCGCTGACGGGCAAGCTGCTGCCCAATGGTTCGGGCGACGCCGGCTTCGACACGGCGATGCAGAAATTCCGCCATGCGCCAGGCACGATGATGATCCACCTGGCGCTGGACGATTTGCCGGATTGGCGTGCCGGAGCGGAGCTTCGGCAGTTCGCCTATGTGCATCTGTCGCCGTCGCTCGACGCCATGTCGCGCACCTATCAGCAGGCCATGGCGGGCATGCTGCCGGACGAGCCTGTGCTGGTGGTCGGCCAGCCGACGGCGATCGACCCGTCGCGGGCGCCTCAGGGAAAGCATGTGCTGTGGGTGCAAGTGCGCATGCTGCCGGCCGAAATCCTGGGCGATGCCGCCGGCAAGATCGCACCGGACCATTGGGACAAGGTGAAGGAGGTCTACGCAGACCGTGTCCTCGACATCATCGAGACCTATGCGCCCGGCCTGCGCAACAAGATTCTCGGCCGCGCCGTCTTCTCGCCCATCGACCTCGAGCGTGAGAACCCGAATCTCGTCGGTGGCGACCAGGTCTGCGGCAGCCATCATCTGGCGCAGAACTTTTTATTCCGCCCGGCGCGCAACTATGCCGGCTGGAACACGCCGGTGGCGCATCTGCACCTCACTGGAGCCGCGACATGGCCGGGCGCCGGCACCGGTGCGGCGTCGGGCTTCATGCTCGCACAACAGCTTGGCGGGAGGTAGGAGCCGGAGATTTCCTTGAGGCTACGAGGGGCAAGGCGCTGCTGCCCAAGAAGCCTGAACCAATGACCTGAAGACGCCGCGCAGAAACAAAACCAACAAGGGGAACGACCATGACAATCAACAGACGGGAATTGCTCGGATACAGCGCCGCGGCACTCGGGGTGGCCGCCGTCGGCCTGCCGCAGATCGCTAGGGCGGCTGCCGGCGAACTGACCATCGCCTACAATGTCAACCTGCCATCCTGGGATCCGACCACCGGACCCTCGGCCGTCAACCCGACGATCCAGGGGCTTTACCAGTCGGTATTCGACCAGTTCATCCCGCAGAAGCCCGATTTGTCCTTCGCGCCGGGCCTGCTCACCGAATGGGGCTGGAACGACGACCGCACGAAGATCATGATGACGGTGCGCGAAGGCGTGACCTGGCATGACGGCTCGCCGTTCACGGCCGAGGACGTCGTCTGGTCGCTACAGCGGGCAGGCGACGAAAAGACCGGCAACCCGATCCAGTTCGTCTGGAAGAACGTCAACAACTTCAAGATCGACGGCAACAAGATCAC
The DNA here is from genome assembly GCF_004022735.1 of Mesorhizobium sp. M7A.F.Ca.AU.001.01.1.1. NCBI lineage: Bacteria > Pseudomonadati > Pseudomonadota > Alphaproteobacteria > Hyphomicrobiales > Phyllobacteriaceae > Mesorhizobium > Mesorhizobium sp. M7A.F.Ca.AU.001.01.1.1. Next base: position 28,728 of record NZ_RZPF01000006.1, on the reverse strand, counting down.
CGGCGACGTCGTGCAGTTCGACCCGGTCTATTTCAAATGGATGTCGTTCCTGACCGGCTACATCATGCCGAAGGCCTATTACGAGAAGGTCGGCGCCGAAGGTTTCGAGAAGGCGCCGATCGGCACCGGCCCCTACATGGTGGAAAAGTTCGAGCGCAACGCTTTCCTGCGGCTCAAGGCAAACCCGAACTACTGGGGCGGCAAGCCGGCCTTCGAGAATGTGACGATCAAGTTCGTCGCCGACGCGGCAAGCCGCGTCGCCGAGATCGAATCCGGCTCCTCGCAAGTGACGCTCGAAATCCCCTACGAGGAGTATGACCGGCTGATCGCCAAGGACGGGCTGGCCGGCTCGTGCAAGAACGTTTCCGACATCGGCATGATCTTCTTCAACGACATCGAGGCGATGCTGGACAAGAACGTCCGTCAGGCCGCCGTGATGGCCGTCGACAAGAAGCTGCTGGTCGATCGCCTGCTGCGCGGCTACGGACAGCCGATCGATACGCTGGAAACGCCGGAATACGCATCCTACGACGCGTCGATCAAGGTCGAGCACAATCCGGAAAAGGCCAAGGAATTGCTGGCTGCCTCCGGCTATTCGCCGGAAAAGCCGGTCAAGTTCACCATCCAGACGACCAAGGGCTTCAAGCCCAAGGACTATGAGATGATCCAGGCGATCGTCGGCATGTGGCGCAAGGTCGGCATCGAGGCGACGATCGAGGTCTACGAGATCGCAAAGCACTACGAACTGCGCGCCGCCGATAAGCTGGCGCCGGCCGCCTTCTACAACTGGGGCAACGCCATCGGCGATCCGACCACCTCGACCGGCTTTGCCATGTACGGCCCGAGCCCGCATTCGGTGTGGGACAGCCAGGATTTGATCGACATGATCAACCCGCTGTGGGGCGAGAAGGACGAGGCCAAGCGCATCGCCGGCTGGAAGGCTGTCGACAAATACATCGCCGAGCAGGCCTATGTGCTGCCGCTGATGCAGTATGCGCAGCCCATCGTCCATGCCAAGGGCGTCAATGTGGTTCAGCATGTGTCGGGCGCGCTGCTGCCGGCCCTGATGACCCCGGCCTGAGAGAGTCGAGAAAGGCGCGCTGTCGCAAAGCCGGCATGCCTTCTCCCAACTTGCGCAGGCCCCCTCATCCGGCCCTTCGGGCCACCTTCTCCCCGCTGGGGAGAAGAGACCGGCTCAGCCGTCAGCGACCTCTTCTCCCCTCGGGGAGAAGGTGGCCGCGAAGCGGCCGGATGAGGGGTCTTCGTTCCATCAGTCACCGAAACGCATTAGGCCTACGCCAGAATGCTCCTGCAAAGATTCCTGATCCGTCTGCTGACGATGCTGATCACGCTGTTCGGCGTGGCCGTCGTCGTCTTTGTCGTGATCCGCGTCGCGCCCGGCGATCCGATCGCCATGATGCTGCCGCCTGGTGCTACGGATGCCGACATTGCCCGGCTGCGAGCGCTCTACGGCCTCGACAAGACCATCGTGCAGCAATTCTTCATCTGGCTGTCAGGCGTCGCCAGGGGCGATTTCGGCACCTCGATTTCGCTCAGGCAGGATGTGCTGGGTCTCGTCTTCAACCGGCTGCCAGCGACGCTGGAGCTTGCCATCGTCGCGCTTGTGATGGCGGTGGCGCTCGGCGGCACGACGGCAATCATCGGCGCGCGCGAACGCGGCACGGCGGTCGAGGCCGGCATCGACATCGCCAGCGGCGCGGCGCTTTCCATTCCCGACTTCCTGTGGGGCCTGGTGCTGATCCTGCTGTTCGGCGTGCTGGTGCCGATCTTCGACATTTCCGGCCGGGTGTCGCCGCAGCTCGACCTGCCCTTCGTCACCCAGTTTTATCTGTTCGAGAGCTTGCTTCGTCTGCGCCTCGACCTGACCTGGGATCTGCTGAAACACATGCTGATGCCGGCCGTGGCGCTGGCGCTGCCGCTGGCGGCGATCATCTCGCAGCTGCTGAAACAGTCGCTGAAGGAAGTGCTCGACCTCGACTACGTCGTGCTGGCGCGGGTCAAGGGATTCTCGGAAACACAGGTCATCCTGCGCGAAGCGCTGAAGAATGCCGCGCTGCCGACGCTGACGCTGGTCGGCGTGCAGTTCACCTTCCTCATCGGCGGCACCGTCATCGTCGAACGGCTGTTTTCCTATGAAGGCCTCGGCAACATGGCGATCGACGCCGTCATCAACCGCGACCTGCCGCTGATTCAGGGCATCGTGCTGGTCTTCGCGCTGCTGTTCGTGCTGATCAACCTCAGCGTCGACATGATGTACGCGCTGCTCAATCCAAGGCTGCGCCATGGATGAGGGCCGCGCTCAAAGACGAGCTGTGTCGCCGCGTCTGTGGCTTGCCGGCGGTTGGCTGCTGCTGGCGCTTCTGGCGGCAATCTTCGCGCCGCTGGTCGCGCCGCAGGATCCGCTGGCGCAGGATTTGATGCTGGAACGGTTGCCGCCGTTCTGGATGGCCGGCGCCGAACCCGGCTATTGGCTCGGCACCGACAGCCTCGGCCGCGATCTGTTGTCCCGGCTGATCTTCGGCGGCCGCATCGCCTTCATCGTCGCTTTCGCCGCGGCCATCGCCGCCTGCCTGGTCGGCTCGATGCTGGGGCTCATAGCCGGCTATTTCGGCGGCTGGGCCGACCGCATCATCTCGCGCATCGTCGATGTCTGGATGGCATTTCCGCCGGTGCTGTTCGCCATCCTTTTGGTTGCGGTGCTCGGCACAGGCTTGAGTTCCGTCATCCTGGCCATCGCCATCATCGACTGGACGCGTTTCTGCCGGGTGATCCGTGCCGAGACGATGGGCCAGTCGCGCATGGATTATGTCGAGAATGCCCGCATCGCCGGCTATGGCCGCATCGGCATCATGCTGCGCGAAGTGCTGCCCAATGTGGTGCCGTCAATCGTGGCGCTGCTGTCGCTGGAAATGGGCATCGCCGTCATCGTCGAGGCGATCCTGTCCTTCGTCAATCTGTCGATCTCGACCGACGACCCGACCTGGGGCGGCATCATCGCCGAGGGCCGGCTGTCGATCCATCAGGCCTGGTGGGTGCTGGTGTTCCCGCTGATCACGCTCATCCTCACCGTGCTGTCGTTCAGCCAATTCGGCGAGGCGTTGAAGACGCGCTTCGACCCGGTGCTGCGATGAGCGCGGTCTGCCTTGACATCGCCAATCTGAGCGCCGTGCTGCCCAACGGCCAGCGCATGCTGCGTTCGGTGTCGCTCTCCGTCCAACCCGGCGAGGTCCGCGCGTTGGTCGGCGAAAGCGGCGCCGGCAAGACGATGATCGGCAAGGCTGTGCTTGGTGTGCTGCCGTCGAGCGTGCGCATCGTCGAAGGCGATATGTTGCTTGAGGGCGAAGACCTCGGCAAGTTGCCGCCCAAGGCACGGCGCACGCTGATCGGGGCATGCACGGCGCTGATCCCGCAGGACCCGCTGACCGCTCTCAACCCGTCACGCCGCATCGGCTCGCAGATGACCGACCGGCTGGTGCGCATCCTCGGCTGGAGTGGCGAGAAGGCCGATACCCGCATTCGCCAGTTGCTGGACGAGGTGCAGATCCGCGACCCCGACCGCGTGCTCAAAAGCTATCCGCACGAACTGTCCGGCGGCATGCGCCAGCGCGTGCTGATCGCCGCCGCCTTCGCCGCGGAGCCAAGGCTGATCGTCGCCGACGAGCCGACCACGGCGCTCGACGTCACCGTGCAGAAGCAGATCCTGCGGCTGATCGCTGCGTTGCAGCGCGAGCATGGCACGGCGATCCTGTTCGTCACCCATGATCTCGGCGTCGTCGCCAAGATCAGCCAGAGGGTCTCGGTGCTCTATGCCGGCAAGGTGGTGGAGGAGGCCGAGACCGCAGCGCTCTTCGCCGCGCCGCAGCACCCCTACACACGGGCGCTGATCGCGGCGACGCCACGCTACACCGATCCTTTCGCCTCGCTAAGACCGGTGGACGAGGCGGTGCTGGCCGGACTTGCTTCGGAGATCGCTGCCGCCGACCAAGCCTGGAGGCGGCCGCATGGTTGAACCGTTGTTCTCCGTGCGCGGGCTGAAGGTCGCGCTGCCCGACATGACGCGCAAGCCACTGATCGGCCGCGCGCCATTGGCCGAAATCCTGAAGGGCCTGGACTTCGACCTGCCGCGGGGCTCGGTGACCGGCATTGTCGGCGAATCCGGTTCGGGCAAGTCGACGCTCGGCCGCGCTTTGGTGCGCCTGCTGGAGCCAAGCGCCGGCAGCATCCGCTTCGACGGCCGCGACATCACCAATCTGCCGGAAGCGGAGCTGCGGCCGCTGCGGCGCAATCTGCAGATGATTTTTCAAGATCCGATGTCGTCGCTCAACCCGCGCTGCACCATTACCAGCATTATCGCCGCGCCTTTGAAGCAGAATGGTCTTGGCGACAACCTGAAGGCGCGCGTCGCCGAGGCGCTGCAGCGTGTCGGCCTGCCGCAAAGTTTCGCCAGCCGCTATCGGCACGAACTGTCGGGCGGCCAGCGCCAGCGCGTCGGCATTGCGCGCGCGCTGGCGCTGTCGCCGAAATTCGTGCTGGCCGACGAGATCGTCTCGGGCCTCGACGTCTCGACGCAGGCGCAGATCCTCACCCTGCTGGAGGAGCTTGCCGCGGAGATGGGGCTGACCGTCGCTTTCATCAGCCACGATCTGTCGGTCATCCGGCGGCTGTGCCGGCAGGTGATCGTCATGCGCGAAGGCGTGATCGTCGAAGCGAGCGCCACCGACACCTTGTTCGACAAGCCGCGGCAAAGCTACACGCGCGATCTCATCGCGGCCATTCCGCTGCCCGAGATCGATGCGAGCTGGCTCGACATTCCTTCCGCAGCCAAGCCGCCGACATGAATGCATACGCACGCCGACGAGCGGGCCTCGGACGTGCGACCACAAAGACCAAGTCCCGCCAAATGGAGAGGACTGACATGAAGACCACAATCGCAATTGCAACGCTCGCCGCCGCGATGCTCGGCAGCGCCGGCATGGCCTCGGCGGATTCGATCCCGGGCATGCGCGGCCACGACCACACCGGGATCACGGTTCCCGACATGAAGCAGGCGGTCGACTTCTTCACCGAAGTGGTCGGCTGCAAGAAGGCGATGTCGTTCGGCCCGTTCGCCGACGACAAGGGCACCTTCATGCAGGATCTCCTGGGCGTCGATCCGAAGGCGGTGATCGAAGAGGTCACCATGGTGCGTTGTGGCTACGGCTCGAACATCGAGCTGTTCAAATACACAGCACCGGACCAGAAGGACCTGACGCCAAAGAACAGCGACATCGGCGGCTTCCACATCGCCTTCTATGTCGACGACGTCGCCGCTGCCAAAGCCTATCTCGACGGCAAGGGCGTCAAGACACGCTTGGGACCATTGCCGGTCAAGGAAGGACCCGCCGCCGGCCAGACCATCCTCTATTTCCAGGCGCCCTGGGGGCTGCAACTGGAAGCGATCAGCTATCCCGACGGGATGGCCTATGAGAAGGGCGCCGAGACGGTGTTGTGGAGCCCGAAGAGCCCGGAAAAGTGATCGGCAGCGCGCTTGCGCGATGACACGCAGGCGCGCTTTCGCCATGTCAGGACGATCGTTCTGATATGAAACTTTAAGCTTGAAATATCTTATCGCCGGCGCGATACTGAACTCCAGCAAGCGAAGAGGAGATCGCACAGATGAAGGTTGCGGTTCTCGGCGGCGGACCAGCCGGCCTCTACTTTGCCATTTCGATGAAACTGAGGGACGCCGCCCACGATGTGACGGTGTTCGAGCGCAACCGCGCCGACGACACGTTCGGCTGGGGCGTCGTGCTGTCGGCCGAAACGCTCGACAATCTGTCGAAAAACGATCCGGTCAGCGCCGTCTGGATCAAGAAGCACTTTGCCTACTGGGACGACATCGCCGTCATTCATGACGGCGTGCGCACGGTCTCGTCAGGGCACGGTTTCTGCGGCATCGGCCGCAAGCGGCTGCTGGTCCTGCTGCAGCGCCGGGCGCGTGAACTCGGCGTCAAGCTGATGTTCGAGACCGACATCGCCGATCCCAAGCCTTACATGGAGACGCACGATCTGGTCGTCGCTGCCGACGGCCTGAACTCCAGGGCGCGCAACAGTTTCGTCGACATCTTCAAGCCCGACATCGACACCCGCAAATGCAAGTTCGTCTGGCTCGGCACCAACCAGAAATTCGACGACGCCTTCACCTTCATCTTCGAGAAAACCGAGCATGGCTGGGTGTGGGCCCACGCCTACCAGTTCGACAGCGACACCGCGACCTTCATCGTCGAGTGCAGCGAGCAGACCTGGGCTGCCTTCGGCTTCGGTGCGATGTCGCAGCAGGAATCGATCGCCGTTTGTGAGCGGATCTTCGAAAAACATCTCGGCGGCCACGCCTTGATGACGAATGCCAACCATATCCGCGGTTCGGCCTGGATCAATTTCCCGCGCGTGCTGTGCGAGCGCTGGTCTTACAAGAATCTCGCGCTGATGGGCGATGCAGCGGCATCGGCGCATTTCTCGATCGGCTCCGGCACCAAGCTGGCACTGGAAAGTGCTGTGGCGCTGGCCGAATATGTCGAAACTGAGCCGGACCTGGATGCCGCCTTCCGCAGATATGAGGATGCCCGCCGCACCGAGGTGCTCAAGCTGCAATCGGCGGCGCGCAATTCGCTGGAATGGTTCGAGGAGGTCGAGCGCTATCTCGGCCTCGATCCGGTGCAGTTCAACTATTCGCTTTTGACCCGCTCGCAGCGTATCAGCCACGAGAATCTGCGACTGCGCGATGCCGAATGGCTTGAAAGCGCGGAAGAATGGTTCCAGCGCCAGGCGGGCGCCGGCGGCAACAGCCTGCGCCGCGCGCCGATGTTCGCGCCGTTCAAGCTGCGCGACATGAGGCTGCAGAACCGCGTCGTCGTTTCGCCGATGGCGCAGTACAAGGCTGTCGACGGCTGCCCGACCGACTGGCATTTCACGCATTATGCCGAGCGGGCCAAGGGTGGCGCCGGTCTCATCTATATCGAGATGACCTGCGTCAGCCCGGAAGGGCGCATCACGCCCGGCTGTCCCGGCTTCTACGCGCCCGAGCATGAGGTGGCGTGGAAGCGGCTGGTCGATTTCGTCCACACCGAGACCGAGGCCAAGATCTGCGCCCAGATCGGCCATTCCGGCGCCAAGGGCTCGACCCGGCTCGGCTGGGAGGGCACTGACGTGCCGTTGGTCTCAGGCAACTGGCCGGTGATGGCGGCTTCGGCCGTTGCGTGGTCGCCGCAGAATCAGGTTCCGAAGGCGATGAACCGCGCCGACATGGACCGCGTGCGCGACGAATTCGTCGCTTCGGCCGAGATGGCCGATCGCTGCGGCTTCGACATGCTCGAAATCCACGCCGCGCATGGCTATCTCTTGTCGTCCTTCATCACGCCGGTCACCAACCGGCGCACGGATGAATATGGCGGTTCGCTGGACAATCGCATGCGCTATCCCCTCGAAATCTTCCGCGCGGTGCGCGCCGCCTGGCCGGCGGAGAAGCCGATCTCGATGCGCATTTCCGCCAATGACTGGGTCGGCATCGAGGGCGTGACGCCGGCCGACGCGGTCGAGATCGCGCGGCTGCTGCATGAGGCCGGCGTCGACATCTGCGATGTCTCGGCAGGCCAGACCTCGGCACTGGCCAAGCCTGTCTATGGCCGCATGTTCCAGACGCCGTTTTCCGACCGCATCCGCAACGAGGTCGGCATGGCGACGATGGCGGTCGGCAACATCTACGAGCCGGACCATGTCAATTCGATCCTGATGGCCGGCCGCGCCGACCTGGTGGCGCTGGCGCGGCCGCATCTCGCCGATCCCTACTGGACGCTGCATGCCGCCGTCACGCTCGGCGACCGCGGTGTCAAATGGCCTGATCCCTATCTGCCCGGACGCGACCAGCTCTACCGTCTGGCCGAGCGCGACGCCGCAGCGGGGCTGAAAGTATGACGGCCGCCGCGACGATACCCGGCAAGCATGCGCTGGTCACTGGCGGCGGCTCCGGCGTCGGGCGGGCCATCGCGCTGGCGCTGGCTGCTGCCGGCATCGGCGTCACCATCTGCGGCCGCCGGGAAGCAGAGCTCGCCAAGGTGGCCGGCGAAAACGACCGCATCTCTGGCATCGCCGCCGATGTCACCGACGAGGCGGCAATGGCGGCGCTCTACGAGAGGGCGCAAGCCGCGCGCGGCCCGTTCGACATCGTCGTCGCTAATGCCGGCATGGCCGGCAGCGCGCCGGCGCACAAAACCGCGCTCAGCGACTGGCAGCGGACGCTCGACGTCAATCTGACCGGCGCCTTCCTGACGGTGAAGCCCGCGCTGGCCGGCATGGCCGCGCGGAAGACGGGACGAATTGTTTTCATCGCCTCGACCGCCGGCCTGAAAGGCTACGCCTACGTCGCGTCTTACGTCGCCGCCAAGCATGGCGTCATCGGCCTGATGCGGGCGCTTGCCGCCGAAACAGTGAAATCCGGCGTCACCGTCAACGCGGTGTGCCCAGGCTTTGTGGAAACCGAAATGCTGGAAGAGTCCATCCGGCGCATCATCGAAAAGACCGGCCGCTCGGCCGAACAAGCGCGATCGAGCCTTGCCTCGACCAACCCGCAAGGCCGCTTCATCCAGCCGGATGAAATTGCCGCCGCCGTGCTGTGGCTGTGCGGCGACGCCGCCCAATCGATCACCGGACAGGCGATTTCCATCTCAGGAGGCGAAACATGGTAGCCGGCCCCCTGCCCGCGCCGTCGAGACCCGGCAAGGACCGCTTGCGTCTGTGGATCAGGCTGCTGCGCGCCTCGCGCACGATCGAGGCCGAGCTGCGCGAGCGGCTGAAGAAGGACTTCAACACCACGCTGCCGCGCTTCGACGTGATGGCAGCGCTTTATCGCGCGCCGGAAGGCATGCTGATGAGCGACCTGTCGCGTTTCCTGCTGGTCTCTAACGGCAATGTCACGGGCATCGTCGACCGGCTGGTTTCGGAAGGACTTGTCGCCCGCGCGCGGCGCAATGGCGACCGCCGCACCTCGATGGTGCGGCTGACCGAGGAAGGCACGCAGGCCTTTGCCGCGATCGCCGCGGCGCATGAAGGCTGGATCGGCGAATTGCTGGGCAAGGTCAGTGAGGACGACGCGCGCCGGCTGACCGGCATGCTGACCTCGTTCCGCAGCAACTGGGAGGGACGCGAATGACCGCAATGGCCGGGCGCAAGCCGAAGCATTTCCTCTGGGAGGTCGAGGGCAGGATCGCCAAGGTCCGGCTCGATCGGCCGGAGCGCAAGAACCCGCTGACCTTCGACAGCTATGCGGAACTCCGCGACACGTTCCGCGACCTCGTCTATGCCGACGATGTCGACGCCGTGGTGTTCCTTTCCAATGGCGGCAATTTCTGCTCCGGCGGCGATGTCCACGACATTATCGGCCCGCTGGTCAAAATGGACATGAAGGAGCTCCTGGTCTTCACCCGCATGACCGGCGATTTCGTCAAGGCGATGCTGAATTGCGGCAGGCCGATCATTGCGGCGGTCGACGGCGTCGCGGTCGGCGCCGGCGCCATCATTGCGATGAGCTCCGACATCCGCATCGCCACGCCGGAAGCCAAGACCGCATTCCTGTTCACCCGCGTCGGCCTCGCCGGCTGCGACATGGGCGCCTGCGCGATCCTGCCGCGCATCATCGGCCAGGGCCGCGCCGCCGAACTGCTCTACACCGGCCGCACCATGACGGCTGATGAAGGCGAACGCTGGGGTTTCTACAACCGGCTGGTCGATGCCGCCGCGCTTGAAGCCGACGCGCTCGACATGGCGGCGCGCATCGTCTCCGGCCCGACCTTCGCGCACGGCATCACCAAGACCCAGCTCAACCAGGAATGGTCGATGGGCCTCGACCAGGCGATCGAGGCGGAAGCGCAGGCGCAAGCGATCTGCATGCAGACCCGCGACTTCGAACGCGCCTACAAGGCGTTCGTGGCCAAGGAAAAGCCGGTGTTCGAGGGGGATTGAGGATGATGCTTTGCGTGGAGACGTTGGCGGGAGGGGGGCGCCGTAGTGCGCAAGGCCTCAATAGCGGGGCCACCAATGCCTGACCGTTCCTTCCTCTCCTGGCCGTTCTTCGAAGACCGCCATCGCGAACTAGCCGAGCACCTCGAGACATGGTGCACGACCAACCTCCCAGTCGATCACCATGATGTCGACGCCGCCTGCCGCGAGCTGGTCAGCAAGCTCGGCCGAGACGGCTGGCTGAAGCCAACGGCGCTCGACACCGACAACCCGGGTCCCCTCGACGTCCGCACTTTGTGCATCACGCGCGAGACGCTCGCCCGCCATGACGGGTTGGCCGATTTCGCCTTCGCCATGCAGGGGCTGGGCACCGGCGCGCTCAGCCTGTTCGGCACGGTGGAGCAGCGGCAATGGCTTTCGAAGACGCGCGCCGGCAAGGCGATATCAGCCTTCGCCCTGTCGGAGCCGCGCTCGGGATCAGATGTCGCCAACACGGAAATGACGGCGACCCGCGACGGCGACAGCTACGTTCTTACAGGCGAAAAAACCTGGATCTCCAATGGCGGCATCGCCGACCTCTATGTCGTCTTTGCCCGCACCGGCGAGGCGCCGGGCGCCAAGGGACTTTCCGCTTTCCTCGTGCCTGGCGACGCCAAGGGCCTTGGCATCGCCGAACGGCTCGAAGTGATCGCGCCGCATCCGCTGGCGCGGCTGTCTTTCGAGCGGGTCCGCCTGCCGGCCACCGCACTGATCGGCAAGCCAGGCGACGGCTTCCGCATCGCCATGTCGGTGCTCGATGTGTTCCGCTCGACCGTCGGTGCGGCGGCACTCGGCTTTGCCCGCCGTGCACTGGATGAAAGCATCAAACGCGTGGCCGAGCGCAAACTATTCGGCGCGCCGATGGCCGAATTGCAAATGGTGCAGGGGCACATCGCCGACATGGCGCTCGATGTCGATGCGGCGGCGCTGCTGGTCTACCGCGCCGCCTGGACCAAGGACATGGGTGCGCCCCGCGTCACCCGCGAGGCGGCGATGGCCAAGCTGTTTGCCACCGACAGGGCGCAAGAGGTGATCGACAAGGCCGTGCAGCTGCACGGCGGCGACGGCGTCCGCAAAGGCCACATCGTCGAAAGCCTGTATCGCGAGATCCGCGCGCTGCGCATCTATGAGGGTGCCTCCGACGTGCAGAAAGTGGTGATTGCGCGGCAAGTGATGGGCGCGGCCTGAAGCAGGTCGCGCCCACGGACCAGACTGTTTTGACAATGGATATTGCGAACCGAGTTTTGACGAATCGGGAGACTGAAATGCACCAGATTCTGCAGCCGGAAGGCTGGGCCAAACCTGTCGGCTACGCCAACGGCGTCGCGGCGCGCGGTCGGCTCGTCTTCGTTGGCGGACAGGTCGGCTGGAACGGCCAATGCCAGTTCGAAACCGACGACTTCGTCGGCCAGGTGCGGCAAACGCTTCAGAACATCGTCGCGGTGCTGGCGGAAGCCGGCGCGGGGCCGCAGCACATCACCTCGATGACCTGGTACTTCACCGACAAGGCCGAATACCTTGCCAATCTCAGGGGTATCGGCGAGGCCTATCGCGAGGTCATCGGCCGGCATTTTCCGGCGATGGCCGCCATGCAGGTGGTGGCGCTGGTCGAGGATCGCGCCAAGATCGAAATCCAGGCCACCGCCGTCATTCCGGAATAAATTATTGGCTGCCTCAGGAATAAATTATTCGCGAAGCCCCGCCTGCCTCAAGATCGGCAGCACGTGATCGCAGAAATAGGGCAGTTCTTGCGTGTAGTTGACGAAGGACAGCGCGATGCCCTGATAGCCGTGCCCGGCAATTGCGACCATGTCGGCGGCGATCGTTTCCGGCGTTCCGATCAGCGGGTAGGTGCCGGCGCCGCCGGCGAAACGCTGCCGGTAGCGGTCATAGGCGTGCGGGTCGTGCGATTGCGAGAATTCCTTCTTGCCGGCCATGTGGGCATCGACGGCGTCATGGTCGGCCATATCGACGGCGTAGCGCGTGTAGTAGGCCTGCGCCTCTTCCATCGTCGGGCGGCAGACGACATGCGCCACGGTGTAGACGCCGACATCGCGGCCTGCCTTATCGGCCCGCTCGCTGATGTCGGCGACATGCTTGCCGGCATCGCTCATTTCCGAAAATGTCGTGAACAGATAATCGCACCGGGCGGCAGCGAAATCGCGGCCCGGCCCGCCGAAGGCGGCGTTCATGGTCACGGGGCGCGGAACCTGCAGACTGGCCGGCCGGCTGACAGCCTCCTTGAGGCGGTAATAAGTGCCTTCGTAATCGAGCGGCTCGGCCGACGCATAAAGCTTTTCCAGGATTTCGATCCATTCGGCCGCCTGATCGTAGCCCTTCTCGACCAAAGGCGTGCCGAACATGCCGAATTCCTTCGGGTTCCAGCCGCAGACGATGTTCAAGCCCGCGCGTCCCTGGCTGATATGGTCGACCGTCGCCAGCGCCTTGGCGGCATAGAGCGGATGCACCAGCGGCACATGCACGGTCATGAACAGGCCGATCTGCTCGGTGGCCATGGCGAGTGCCGCCGCCCAGGTGAAGGTCTCGAACGACCATTCGCGCACCTTGTTGCGGCCGCCGAAGCCGCGCCAACGCGCGATCGGCAGCATGAACTCCAGCCCGGCGCGGTCGGCGATCTGGGCTGCGGTCACATTGTCCTGCCAGCTCGCCGCCCAGCGCTCCGGCACATCGGTGATGGCAAGCCCGCCATCGGCATTGGTCGAAAAGACGCCAAGCTTCAGTCTGTTCGAGCCGTGCAAAGGGTGTGGTTTGTTCACGTCGCGACCTCCCGGCGAAGATCGCACGCTAGGCCCGCGCGGAAATATTTCAAGCCTGAAATAGCTTGGCGTCACCATCGCTCGCGGGTATCGGTTCCAGCGGGCCGCACCGTGTCCACCACGCAACGGACATCGCAGCTTTTTAAGCTTAAAACTTTCGCCTTGAAAAGCGCCGCACTTTGGATAAGCATTCCGGAGTCGATGGCGATTGCCGTGCCGGACGGGCTTGCCGGCCAGTCCATCGAGCAGACCAGTCCATCGTGCCGGCCAGTCCATCGTGGGTGCTCCGGGTGGGAGTCTCAGTTCTTGTCGTTCATACTGCCCCAGTCATCATCCAACACGCGCCATGCCTTCGATGACGTGCGCGCGGATTCGCGGTCTGCAACACACAACATCGCCAACCGTGACCGCATGGTCGCTGCCATGAATTGACGCCCTGCGTGAAGCGGGGCGGCAAAAAACCGTGCGGGAGCAACCCGCCCGATCAACAACAGAGGGAACAAAAATGAGCTTCACGCGTCGCAAATTGCTTCTTCTCGCCGCCGCCATCGGCATCGCCGCCGGCCCCGCCACCGCTTATGCCGCGGATGTGCTCAATGTCGGCGCCTACCCGACCAACCCGCCCTTCGAATTCAAGAACGAGAGCGGCACTTTCGAAGGCTTCGAGGTCGACATCGTCAACGAAGCCGCCAAGCGCATCGGCATGACCACCGACATCGCCGATCTCGGCTTCCAGGCGCTGTTTGCCGCCACCACCTCGAAGCGCATCGACGTCGCCATCTCGTCGATCACCATCACGGCGGAGCGGCTGAAGTCACAGTCGTTCACGCAGCCCTATTATGATTCCGATATGGGCATCGCCACCAAGGCCGACAGCCCGATCAAGGCCGAGGCCGACCTCAAGGGCAAGATCATCGGCGTGCTGTCCGGTTCGACCGGCGAAACCTGGGTCAAGGCGCATCAGGAAGCCGACGGCTTCAGCGACGTGAAGGGCTACGACACGCAGCAGAACCTGCTGCTCGACCTCAGCGCCGGCCGCGTCGATGCGGCAGTCAGCGACATTCCGGGCATGGAATATTCCTTCACCAAGATGAAGGACCTGGTGGTCAAGGAGCGCATCAAGACCGGTGAGCAATACGGCCTGATGATGACCAAGGACCACCCGCTGCTCGGCAAGCTGAACGATGCGCTGAGCGCGATGAAGAAGGACGGCACGCTGGCCGCGATCCACAAGAAGTGGTTCGGCAGCGACGCGCCCGCCGACTCTTCGACCATGAAGGAAATGCCGCTGCCGAAGGCCTGAGCTGAAGGCTGCGGTAACATCGTGCCGGCTTTCCAGGCCGGCACGATTCTTTCACGCCTGGCCGCCGGCTTCTGCCGCAGATCTCCTGCCCTCGGCGGCCCATGAGTTTAACGTGAGCATTCTTTGCTCTGGGGTTCGGGAACGCTCCCATGTCGCTGATCGACACCTTCTTCAACCCCGACGTCATTATGTCCAGCCTGCCGGCGCTGCTGCGCGGCTTCCTGAACACGCTGCTGCTCGGCATTTTGAGCATCGGCATCGGCATCCCCATCGGCCTGGGGATCAGCCTGGTGCGGCTCTATGCGCCGAAGCCGTTGCGCTGGCTCGCGGTCGGCTACACCGACATCTTCCGCGCCCTGCCGGTGCTGGTCGTGCTGATCCTGATCTACTATGCGCTGCCCTTCCTCGGCATACGCCTGTCGTCCTGGGCATCGGCGGTGACAGCCTTCGCCTTCATCATGTCGGCCTACTCGGCCGAGGTGTTCCGCTCCGGCATCGAGAGCATTCCGCGTGGCCAGTTCGAGGCGTCGCAGGCGCTTGGCCTGCCGTTCCTCCTGACCTTGCGCAAGGTGGTGCTGCCGCAAGCGATCCGCGTCGTCATCCCGCCGATGACCAGCAACTGCGTCTCGATGTTCAAGGACACCTCGCTCGCCTCCACCGTGGCGCTGCCGGAACTCTTGAAGGAAGCGACCAACGCGCAGTCGCTCTACGCCAACCCATCGCCGCTGATCGGCGCCGCCCTTGTCTATCTCATCTTCCTCTGGCCGATGGTCCGCCTCGTCAGCCTGCTTGAAGAGCGCTTCAAGACCGAAAAGAAGCGCTGACCTCGCCAACCGATCCCACCCCGTCCAAGCCCTCCGCAGGAGCCTACCCGTGAATAAGCATCAAACCGACAATGCGAATGCCACCGCGTTCCCCGTCGACACCATCCGCGCCATGTTTCCAGCCTTGCAGCGGGCCGGCGATTTCATCTTTTTGGACAACGCCGCCGGCGCGCAGATCCCGCAGAGCGTGCTCGACGCGGTGACCAATCATCTGGTTTCGCACAATGTGCAGCGTGGCGGCCGCTATGGCCGCAGCGTCACCGTCGACCAATCGGTCGCCGATGCGCGGACAAGCGTCGCTCTGCTCATCAACGCCTACAGCCCGGCGGAAATCTGCTTCGGCATGAATGCCACCTCGTTCATCCGCCTGGTCAGCCTCGGCATCGGCCAGATGCTGCAAGAGCGCGACGAGATCGTCGTCACCGACATGGATCATGACGCCAACATCGCGACTTGGCTGGCGCTGGAATCGGCCGGTGCGAAATTCAAATGGTGGCGGATGCGTGAGGACGGCAATCTGCATGTCGACGATCTGCGTCCGCTGGTCTCGGACCGCACCCGCCTGGTCGCCTGCACGGTCACGGCGCACTCGATCGGCTCGATCGTCGATGTCGCTGCGGTGGCTGGGATCGCGCATGCGGCCGGCGCCGAAGTGTTCCTCGACTGCGTGCATTACGGGCCGCATGGACTGATCGACGTGCAGGCCTGGGATTGCGACTATCTCGTCTGCTCCGGCTACAAGAATTTCTCGCCGCATATGGGCTTCCTGTGGGGCCGTTTCGAAACGCTGAAGCGGCTGCCGACCTTTCGCGAGGACTTCATCCCCGACGAGCCGCCCTACAAGGTCGAGGCCGGCACCTTCATCTACGAGAACGTTTCCGGCATGGATGCGGCGGTGCAGTATCTGGAACTGATCGGCCGCAATCTGGCGCCGTCCAACAACCGCTCCCGACGCGAAAACATCGTTGCCGGCATGGGCGCCATCCGCGACTACGAGCTGGTGCTGGCGCGCGAGATGCTGGCCGTGCTGAAGGATTGCGGGGCAACCATCTACGGCGTTGCCGACGAGGCGCGCATCCATGAGCGCGTGCCGACCTTCTGCTTCAACATCGGCAAACTATCGCCGCAGCGGGTCGTCGAGGAAATGGCCGAGATGCAGATCGGCATCCGCGACGGCCACATGTACGCGCCACGGCTGATGAAGCGTCTCAACCTCTCGATGGACAGCGGCGCCATCCGCGCCTCGTTGGTCCACTACAACACGGTCGAGGAAGTCCGGCGCTTCGGCGAAGCTCTGCGTGCGATTGTCGCGAAGTTGTCCCGAGCTGCGGCCTTCGGGCCGGTCGAGTAGTAGGCTGCGGCTACATTGGGGGTCGTAATCCTGGGGTCTGCGCGACGCTTCGCCCTAGGCCCTGTACTGATAAATGAAAAAGGACTGCGATAGGTGGAAAACTGCCCTCCCAGCATGCAAGATGGCTGATGGCCAATTTATCGTTCCAGCACTTGAACACCGATTGGAATGCCGAGCCCAATGCTCCTGACATAGAGCTGGTAGTCGAAGGCAACAGCGTCCGCCTTTCCTTTCGTCTTAACCCGTGGGCCTACAGTGCCGAGCCTGGAGAAATTGCGACGCTACGATTCCTCGGCTGCAGTCGTTTTCGTTGGGACGCGACGAACGATCATGCATGGTTTGCAGGAAAAGGGCTTTACGGCGGTCAGGCTCCGAAATGGGGCGAGTTCTACGAGGTTATGGGCGACACTCGGGTCGTCGAGGATGACGATTGGGATGTCTTGTCGGCGGATTTGCCGACCTCCCGTCAATTCCTGTTCTACTTCCGTGACGACACAATTGAGATCGTGGCTCAAGATTGGTTGCTGACACGGGAAACACCACTGGCCGCTGAGGACCCCTCCGGCTGAGACTTTCATACTGCGGCGGAATCTGATTCAGACTCCGCAATAATATGAAGGTCCCGGTCGAAAAACGACTCCATTGCGGATCTACACCCAAGGATATATGCTGTCGCAGCGCGCCTAGGCATCCCGCTTCACCATCGCGCATGTTCCATGAAAGTAAAGAATAGATTCGACTCGCTCATGCACGCGGTCTGTGCTGGTCATGGGTATTGCGGAGGAATGCACGGCGACAAATTCATGCATGTCACCGATTTTATCCCTCAATCCGGTGATGTCACAGCGGACCAATTCGTGGAATGGGTCTTTCTAGCTGAAATTGAGAACAAGAGTGAGCGAATGTCCCCCAGATGGGATCGGCATCGCCAAAGGATACGAAGCTATTTTGTTGAGTACATGGGATCAGACGTCATCGATGCCAGCCAATTAAAATGGGGTGTAGAGGGCTAAGCCAGCCCCTTTGCCCTGCTTCCCAATCATCGCGGTCATACTGCATTTATGAGTTCACGACCTAGGATGACGAAAAGCCTCAGGCGGCCTTCTTCTTCGCCAGCCTCGCTTTGATCGACGCGACGTCGGCGCGCGGCGTCGCGGCGAACAGCGTCCTGGTGTAGCTGTGCTTGGGGTCGGCGAAGACCTCGTCGCGCGAGCCGTATTCCACCGCTTCGCCGAAATACATCACCATCACATCGTCGGCGATGTAGCGTACCACGGACAGATCGTGGCTGATGAAGACGTAGGTCAGCTGGAACTCGTCCTGCAGGTCGGCGAGCAGGTTGAGCACCTGCGCCTGCACCGACAGATCGAGCGCCGAGACCGGCTCGTCCAGCACCAGCAGGCTCGGATTGAGCATCAGCGCGCGGGCAATGGCGATGCGCTGGCGCTGGCCGCCGGAGAACATATGCGGATAGCGATTGTAATGTTCGTGACCGAGCCCGACCTTCTTCAGCATCTTCATCGCCAGGTCGCGCCGCTCGGCCGCCGGCTTGTCGGTGTTGATCAAAAGCGGCTCGCCCAGCACGTCGCCGATCTTCTGGCGCGGATTGAGCGATCCGTAGGGGTTCTGGAAGACGATCTGCACCTTGCGGCGCATCTCCTTGGTCAATCCGCCCTTGGCGATGTCGACCTTGTTGCCGTCGATGAACAATTCGCCCGATGTCGCCGGATCGATCAGCGTGATGATGCGGGCAAGCGTTGACTTGCCGCAGCCGCTTTCGCCGACAATGGCCAGCGTCTTGCCCTTGTCGACCTTGAACGAGACGCCCTTGACCGCGTGCACGGTGCGCGGCCCGGTGAACAGGCCGCCGCCGATGTGGTAGTCGCGGACGATGTTCTTGCCTTCGAGAACCGTGGTGCTCATCAGGTGGCTCCCGCAGCAGAAGGCGCCGGCTCGAACATCATGTCGGAAACGGTCGGCAGCCGGTCGCCGACGGCGTTTTCCGGCAAGGCCGACAACAGCGCCCGCGTGTAATTGCTCTTTGGCGATTCAAACAGCGACAGCACGTCGGCCTCTTCCATCTTGCGGCCCTTGTACTGGACGATGACGCGGTCAGCGGTCTCGGCCACCACGCCCATATTGTGGGTGATCATGATCAGGCCCATGCCGTATTTGGCCTGCAGCGAAACCAGCAGATCGAGGATCTGCTTCTGGATGGTGACGTCGAGCGCCGTGGTCGGCTCGTCGGCGATCAGCAGTTTCGGATTGCAGGCAATGGCGATGGCGATCATGACGCGCTGGCACTGGCCGCCGGACATCTGGTGCGGGAAGGAACTCAGCCGCTCTTCAGGGTCGGCGATGCCGACCAGCTTCATCAGTTCGATGGCACGCGCCCGGCGCTGGGCGCGGTCCATGCCCATGTGGAAGCGCAGCACCTCCTCGATCTGGAACCCGACGGTGAAGCACGGGTTGAGGCTGGCGATCGGCTCCTGGAAGATCATCGAGATGTCCTTGCCGACGATCTTGCGGCGTTCGGACGGGCTGAGCTTCAGCAGATCGACGCCGTCGAAGGCCATGCGGTCGGCCTTGACGGTTGCCGTGTTGGGCAACAGCCCCATCACCGCCAGCATCGACACCGACTTGCCGGAGCCGGACTCGCCGACGATCGCCAGCACTTCGCGCGGCTCGATCGACAGGTCGATACCTTGCACGGCCATGAACGGTCCGGCCGCGGTGTCGAAGGAAACGGTGAGGTTCTTGATCTCGAGCAGAGGCATGCTCAGGACCTCTTCAGCTTGGGGTCGAGCGCGTCGCGCAGACCGTCGCCGATCAGGTTGATGGCAAAGACGGTGATCAGGATGGCGAGGCCAGGGAAGGTCACCACCCACCAGGCGCGCAGGATGAACTCGCGCGCTTCGGCCAGCATGGTGCCCCATTCCGGCGTCGGCGGCTGCGCGCCCATGCCGAGGAAGCCAAGGGCCGCCGCCTCGAGGATGGCGTTGGAGAAGGACAGCGTCGCCTGCACGATCAACGGCGCGATGCAGTTTGGCAGGATGGTGACCAGCATCAGCCTGAGATGGCTGGCGCCGGCGACCTTGGCCGAGACGACATATTCGCGGGTCTTTTCGGCCATCACGGCGGCGCGGGTGAGCCGGGCGAAATGCGGCTGCAGCACGAAGGCGATGGCGATCATGGCGTTGACGAGGCCGGGGCCAAGCACCGCGACCAGCACCAGGGCCAAGAGCAGCGACGGGAAGGCCAGGATGATGTCCATGATGCGCATGATCAGCGTGTCGACCCAGCCGCGGCAGTAGCCGGCGAGCAGGCCGAGGATGACGCCTGAAATCAGCGCTGACGTGACAACGACGAAGCCGATGGCGAGCGAGAAGCGCGAGCCGTAGATCAGGCGCGACAGCATATCGCGGCCGACGGCGTCGGTGCCGAGCAGGAACTGCGCATTGCCGCCCTCCTGCCAGGCCGGCGGCGTCAGGAAGAAGTCGCGGAACTGATCGTCCGGCGAATGCGGCGCCAGCAGCGGCGCGAAAATGGCGATCAGGATCAGCAGCGCGAAGACGAAGAGCCCGATCACCGCGCCCTTGTTGACGGAGAAGTAATGCCAGAACTCGCCGAACATCTGCAACCTGGCGTCCTGCGGCTTGACGACGGTCGCGGCTTCGATGGTGGCGGGGCCTTCATTGCTCATGTCAGTTGGCCCGGATGCGTGGGTTGATGACGGCGTAGAGCACGTCGACGATGAGGTTCACCGACATGACGATCAGCGCGATCAAAAGCAACCCGCCCTGCACGGTGAAATAGTCGCGCTTGGAAATGGCGTCGATCATCCATTTGCCGATGCCGGGCCAGGAGAAGATGCTCTCGGTCAGGATGGCGCCGGTGAGCAGCGTGCCGACCTGCAGGCCGATGGTGGTGACGACCGGGATCAGCGCGTTGCGGAAGGCGTGCAGGCCGATGACCCTACGCGGCGCCAGGCCCTTGGCGCGCGCGGTGCGGACATAGTCCTCACCCAGCACCTCGAGCATCGCCGAGCGCGTCTGCCTCGCGATGACGGCGAGCGGAATGGTGCCGAGCACGATGGTCGGCAAGATCAGGTGCGACAGCGCCGAACGGAAGGCGCCCTTCTGGCCCGAGATCAGGGAATCGATGGTCATGAAGCCGGTCACCGGCTTGAAGAAGTAGAGGAGGTCGATGCGGCCTGAAACCGGCGTCCAGTGCAGCATGCCGGAGAACACGATGATCAGCAGCAGACCCCACCAGAAGATCGGCATGGAATAGCCGGCCAGCGCCGTGCCCATGGTCAGTTGGTCGAACCAGGAGCCGCGGCGGATGGCAGCGAAAATGCCGGCGGCCACACCCAGGATGACGGCAAAGATCATGGCGAAGATGGCGAGCTCGACCGTTGCCGGAAAGCGGACAAGGAAGTCCTTGAGCACCGGTGTCTTGGTGGAAAACGAGGTGCCGAAATCACCGCCGAGGATGTTCGTCAGATAGGTCAGATATTGTTGCCAGATCGGCAGGTCGAAACCGAACTGGTGCATGAGCGCCGTGTGGCGTTCGGGCGACAGGCCGCGTTCGCCCGCAAGCACCAGCACCGGATCACCGGGCAGGATGCGCACGAAGCCAAAGGCGAGGATGGTTATCCCGATGAAGGTCGGGATGATGAGGGCGAGCTTGCCGAGGATATAACGCAGCATGGCGGGCGAGTGGGGGCGTCACCACATGGTGGCGCCCCCGTTTCGCAACCTTATTCGGCGATATCGACGCCGTCGAAGCGGTGGATACCGAGCGGATCCATCGCAAAGCCGGTGACGGTCTTCTGCATCGGCATGAACACCTTGGAGTGAGCGAGCGTCGCCCAGGGTGCCTGTTCCTTGAAGATGACCTGTGCCTGTTCATAGAGCTTGGTGCGCTCGGCCTGATCCGAAACGGTCTTGGCCTTGTTGATGAGCGCATCGAAGTCCTTGTTGCACCATTCCGCGCGGTTGTTCGAACCGACGGAAGCGCAGCTCAGGAGCACGCCGAGGAAGTTGTCCGGATCGCCATTGTCGCCGGTCCAGCCGACGATGACGGCGCCGTCGTGATCGACCGCGGAAGCGCGCTTGAGGTATTCACCCCAATCGTAGCTGACGATCTCGACGGTGACGCCGACCTTGGCGAAGTCCGCCTGGATCAATTCGGCGGTGCGGCGCGCGTTCGGCATGTAGGGGCGCGACACCGGCATGGCCCAGACGTTCATCTTGAGGTCCTTGACGCCGGCCTCTTCAAGCAGCTTCTTGGCTGCATCCGGATCGTACGGATCGTCCTTCACTTCCTTGTTGTAGGACCACATGGTCGGCGGGATCGGGTTGACCGCCACCTGGCCGGCACCCTGGAAGACCGCGTCGATGATGGCCTTCTTGTTGATGGCCATGTTGAGCGCCTTGCGCACGCGCACGTCGTCGAACGGCTTCTGCTGGGTGTTGTACATCAGCGCGCCGACATTGAGGCCTTCCTGCTCCTCGACCTTCAGGTTCGCATCGGCCTGCAGGCCGGCGATGTCGGCCGGTGCCGGGTACGACATGATGTTGCATTCGCCGGCCTTGAGCTTCTGTGCGCGCACGGCCGGATCGGTGGTGATGGCGAAGACCAGATCGTCGATCTTCTGCTTGCCGCCCCAATAGTCCGGGTTGGCCTTGTAGCGGATGGCGGCGTCGGTCTGGTAGTCGACGAAGATGAACGGGCCGGTGCCGATCGGCTTCTGGTTGAACAGCTCAGGCGTCTTGTCGGCCTGCAGCTTGTCGGCATATTCCTTGGAGACGACGGAGGCAAAATCCATGCCCAGCGTCGGAATGAAGGTGATCGCCGGCTCCTTGAGGGTGAACTTCACCGTCAGGTCATCGACCTTCTCGACCTTGGTGATGTTGTCGCCGAACTGGTCATTGTAATACTGGTAGGCAATGCCCGGAATGTACTGGAACCAGGGACCGTTCTTGTCGACCTGACGTTCGAACGAGAACACCACGTCGTCGGCGTTGAAGTCGCGCGTCGGGGTGAAATAGTCGGTGGCGGCGAACTTGACGCCCTTGCGCAGCTTGAAGACATATTCCTTGCCATCGTCGGAGATCGTCCAGCTTTCGGCCAGGCCCGGCGAGGTCGTCGTCTTGCCGTGATCGAATTCGACGAGGCGGTTGAAGACGGTGCGCGAGGACGCGTCGAACGTCTGGCCTGCGGTATACGGCGCCGGATCGAAACCTTCCGGCGAAGCTTCCGCGCAGTAGACCAGAGTTTTCGCATTGGCCATGCCGCCCAGGACGCTTGCAGCCAGCAACGCGGCTGCAAAAGTCAGCTTCTTATTCATTGAGCACTCCCTGATGTTCTTCCAAGCCCCTCTATCAGGCTCGCGAAGCGCGCATATAAGCACCGTTTTTCCGGCTTTGGAACACCCCGTTTGCTTACCCCGCGGGAAGCAGGAAAAAAATCCGCAACTTTGCCAAATTGCAGAAAAAATTAGCCGTTTCTTCCGTTCACGAGATTATTAACAGCCGAATTTTTTTATTGATCGCCAGGCTGACGATATAAATGTTCCCGGCGCTTCCGAGCGGCCGTGGGATGCGTCAGGACACCGCCTGGAGCGCTGGCGGCGGCAAAGACTTTCGACGGCAAATCTTTCGCCGCGTTGCCGCAAGGGCAAGACTTGCACGCTCACCAAGGGAGGCAATACATAGGGTGTAGCGGCCGCAGCGGAGGACGCCCTTGCCAATTCAGGGGCGAGTGCGGCACGGATGAACAAGACTTGTCCAGGGAGGAACGGTTGGCAAAAGCATCAAGGACGACGGCGCCGGTGAAAGCGGGAGCCAAGGCGCCGTCGAAAGCAGCCGGTACTGCCAAGCCGAAAGCACCCGTTGCCAAAGCCGCCAAGCCGAAGGCGGCCGCGGCACCTGTAAGGGCAAGCACAAAGCCGGCGGTGAAAGCCCCGGCCAAGGCTGCGGCCGGAAAGACGGCGCCGGGGCGTAAAGCGGGTGCGGCAAAGCCCGCTGCCAGGCCGGCCTCGAAGGCCGCGGCAGCGGTGAAGGCCCCACCGGCGGCAAAGCCGGCCGACGCCACCGCCAACCGATTGCCGAAAGCGCTGACGGCGCTGGCCGCCGGCTTGCCGGAAAAGCCGTGGCTCAAGAGCTATCCGAAAAACGTGCAGGCGGAGATCGGCGCCCTGCCCTACAGCTCGATCGGCGATTTCCTCGTCGCCGCCTGCAAGCAGTTTTCCGCGCAGCCGGCCTTCACCTGCATGGACAAGTCCATCAGCTACACCGATGTCGAGCGGCTGTCGGCGGCCTTCGGCGCCTACCTGCAATCGAAGGGCCTGCAGAAAGGCGCGCGCGTCGCGCTGATGATGCCCAACGTGCTGCAATATCCGGTGGCGATGATGGCGATCTTGCGAGCGGGTTATGTGGTGGTGAACATCAATCCGCTCTACACGCCGCGCGAGCTCGAACACCAGCTGAAGGATTCCGGGGCGCAAGCCATCGTCATCCTGGAGAACTTCGCCAACACCTTGCAGGCGGTGATCGCCAGGACCGCGGTCAAGCATGTGGTGGTCGCCGCGATGGGCGACATGCTTGGCGGGCTGAAGGGCACAATCGTCAATTTCGTCGTGCGCCGCGTGAAGAAGATGGTGCCGGCATGGTCGCTGCCCGGCCATGTCAAGTTCAATGCCGCCATGAAGGCCGGCGCCGGTATGGGCTTCAGGCCGGCCAAGGTGGCAGCCGACGATGTCGCCTTCCTGCAATATACGGGCGGCACCACGGGCGTCTCGAAGGGCGCCACGCTGCTGCACAGCAACGTGCTCGCCAACGTCGCGCAGAACGCGCAGTGGATGGAGGACGCCTACACGATCAAGCCGAAACCCGCGCATCCCAACTTCATCTGCGCGCTGCCGCTCTATCATATCTTCGCGCTGACGGTGAACGCGCTGATGGGCATGCAGCAGGGCGCCCGCAATGTGCTCATTCCCAATCCGCGCGACATCCCAGGCTTCGTCAAGGAATTGCAGAAATATCCGGTGCACATCTTTCCCGGCCTCAACACGCTGTTCAACGCGCTGCTCAACAATGAGGATTTCCGCAAGCTCGACTTCAAGCCGCTGGTGCTGACGCTGGGCGGCGGCATGGCGGTGCAGAAGGGCGTCGCCGAACGCTGGAAGGCGCTGACCGGATGTTCGGTCACCGAAGGCTACGGCCTCTCGGAAACCTCGCCGGTGGCCACCGCCAACAAGTTCACCGCCGGCGACTTCACCGGCACCATCGGCTTGCCGCTGCCCTCGACGGAGATCGCCATCCGCGACGAAGACGGCAACAATTTGCCGCTCGGCGAGGTCGGCGAAGTCTGCATCCGGGGGCCGCAAGTGATGGCGGGCTACTGGAACCGGCCGGATGAGACCGCCAAGGTGATGACCAAGGACGGCTACTTCAAATCCGGCGACATGGGCTTCATGGACGAGCGCGGCTACACCAAGATCGTCGACCGCAAGAAGGACATGATCCTGGTCTCGGGCTTCAACGTCTATCCCAACGAGCTCGAGGAAGTCGTGGCGATGCATCCGGGCGTGCTCGAAGTGGCGGCGATCGGCGTGCCGGACGAGCATTCGGGCGAGGTGCCGAAACTGTTCGTGGTCAGGAAGGATCCGGCGCTGACCGCCGAGGCACTGACCGCCTTTTGCCGCGAGAACCTGACCGGCTACAAGCGGCCCAGATACATCGAATTCCGCACCGAACTGCCGAAGACGCCGGTCGGCAAGATCCTGCGGCGAGCGCTGCGCGAATGATTGCAGCCGGCGGCGCGGATGCCGTAGATGCACCTTGCCGTCCTGACCCGGCAGAGTTCATCAGGACGAACATGCGCCTCGCCCCGGTGCCGTCGGTGCCTGAGATCCAGCTTTTTACACCGCACCCGGCCAGTGGCCTGAGACGGCTTACCGATACGCACCAAAGCGCTGACGACGATGACGACACGATCGAGGCGGACAACAATGGACCTGAGCCGCAGCCGCCTTACTGGGCTTACGTGTGGGCCGGCGGCGCGGTGCTTGCGCGCCATATACTGGATCATCCGCAAACGGTAGCCGGTCGCCGCGTGCTCGACCTTGGTGCCGGCTCCGGCCTTGTCGGCATCGCCGCAGCCAAGGCCGGTTCGCGCGAAGTGATCGCCGCCGAGATCGACCGTAACGGCGTTGCCGCGATCGGCCTCAATGCCGCGGCCAACGGCGTCGAGATCGCCATTGTCGACAAGGACATTACCACGGGTCCCCCGCCGGCGGTCGAGCTCGTGCTTGCCGGCGACGTGTTCTACGGCCCTGAGGTTGCTCTGCGGGTTATCCCGTTCCTCGACCGCTGCCTGGCGGCCGGCATCGAGGTGCTGGTCGGAGATCCCCGCCGCAACGACCTGCCGCTGTCCCGGCTGCGATTGCTCGCCGAATACAAGGTGCCGGATTTCGGCGACGCGAAGGGGGCTGCGACGAGGCTTAGCGGCGTCTTTTCGTTTGAGGAGGGAGCGCGCTGACGCCACAGAGCAAGCCTAAATTCTACTCATTGTGGACAAACATCGAGGGCAGAAAATAGATTCGACTAGCCGTTGGTCGGAGAAGTCGAGTGGCGTGGATTAAAGTTGTTCAACGTATCGGTTTCACAGTTTGCCCAAAATGCGAAAATCGGGGCTTCGATCTTCAGCCAGGCGAAGACATCGACAGCGCAAAGCGCCAAGATCAGGTGCGGCAAATGCGGGTACGTTTGTTCTGCTGATGAGTGGCCCATTGTGTCCGAAAACAAACCAGAAGCTCGATAGTTTCCATGGACTGCTCCCCCATCTCGGCCATTGGCAGAAAATCCCGAGGTGAATCGAGTTTGACCTAGCCTTTCCCGTCAGATCGTCTCCCTGACCCGCGCCGAGAGAAAATCCGGCAGGTCGGCGACCGAATCCAGAACCACATCGGCAATGCCGGCCAGCGATTCGCGGGTGCCGGTGCCGGAGAGCACGCCGACCGCCAGCCCGCAGCCGCCGGCACGTGCCATTTCGAGGTCGTGCCGGTTGTCGCCGACCATGGCGATTTCCGCCGGCTTGAGGCCGGTGAGATCGCTAAAGGCCTGGATGGTGTCGGGCGCCGGCTTCGGATTGGCCACCGCGTCGTAGCCATAGGCCGCGTCGAACAATTGAGCGACGCCGAGCGTGACCAGCGTCTTTTCCGCGCCGCTGGTCGAATCGTTGGTGGCGACGCCAAGCCGGTAGGATTTCCTGTGCAGTGCCGTCAGCGTATCGACGATGCCCGGCAGCGCCACGGCCATCGCCGAGCCTTGTACGGAGGTGATCTCGTTGAAGCGGGCAACCGCAAGCATCTGATCCTCGTTGGACAGGCGTGGGAACCACAATTCGACGACGTCGAGATTGGTGCCGGAGGCAAAGATGGAGTCCGGCTTGAAACGCTTGTTGGCGAAATCGAAGCCGGCAGCGGCCAGCAGCCTGTCGGCTTTCCAGCGATCGCCTTCCGACGCATCCATGGCCATGAAGTCGGCAACGCCGAGCCAGGTGGCGTTGAAGTCGACAAGCGTGCCGTCCTTGTCGAACAATATTCCCTTGATGTCTGCCAAGCTTTTCACTCCGAGCCACGCAAATGCTGGATGAATCCCACAAGGCCAGCGGTCGATGCATCCCGATTGGCGGCACTTTCCTTGCCCTCCACGACAGGCAACAGGCCGGTGGCCAGTTCCTTGCCGAGTTCGACGCCCCACTGATCGAAGGAGTTGATGTTGAACAGCGTGCCCTCGACGAAGACGCGGTGCTCGTAGAGCGCGATCAGCCGGCCGAAGGTGCGCGGGTCGAGCTTTCTGTAGAGGATGGTGACCGAGGGACGGTTACCCGAGAAGACGCGGTGCGGCGCGATCTTGTCGACCTCGGCCGGCTTCATGCCCTTGGCCAGCATCTGGGCGCGCGCCTCGTCCAGCGTGCGGCCCTTCATCAGCGCTTCCGACTGCGCCAGGCAGTTGGCGAGCAGCAGATCATGCTGGTGCTTGAGATCGGGCTCGTGGCCGACGGCCGCGGCAAGGAATTCGACCGGGATGAAATCGGTGCCCTGGTGCAGCAGCTGGAAGAAGGCATGCTGGCCGTTGGTGCCGGGCTCACCCCAGACCAGCGGTCCGGTCGGCGTCGTCACCGCCGTGCCTTCGAGGGTGACGCTCTTGCCGTTCGATTCCATGTCAAGCTGCTGCAAATAGGCCGGCAGCCTGGACAGGCGCTGGTCGTAAGGGATGACGGCGCGCGCCGGGTAACCGCAGATCACGCGATGCCACCAGCCGACCAGTCCCAGCAGCGCCGGCAGGTTCTCCTGCACCGGCGCGGTGCGGAAATGCTCGTCCATCTCATGCGCGCCATCAAGGAAGGCGCGAAAATTCCGCGGGCCGACAGCGATCATCACCGGCAGGCCGATGGCACCCCAGAGCGAATAGCGGCCACCGACCCAGTCCCAGAAGCCGAAGACGCGATCGGGCGCGATGCCGAACTTGGCCACCAGGTCGAGCGCGGTCGAGACGGCGGCGAAATGCTTGCCGACCGCTTCCTTGCCGAGCGCCTTCTCCACCCAGTCGCGCGCCGTCTGCGCATTGGTCATCGTCTCGACGGTGGTGAAGGTCTTGGAAGCGATGATGAAAAGCGTGGTCTCGGCGGAGAGGCCCTTCAGCGTGTCGTGGATATGGGCGCCGTCTATGTTGGAGACGTAATGCGCGCGCGGCCCGTCATGATAGGGCGCCAGTGCCAGCGTCGCCATGGCCGGGCCGAGATCGGAACCGCCGATGCCGATGTTGACGATGTCGGTGATCTTCTTGCCGGTGGCGCCGGCCGCCTTGCCCGAGCGCACGGCATCGGCAAAGGCGCCCATGGCGTCGAGCACGGCGATGACGTCCGCCTTGACGTCCTGGCCATCGACGGTGACGCCCTTGCCGGTCAGGTTGCGCAGCGCCGTGTGCAGCACGGCACGGTCCTCGGTGACGTTGATCTTCTTGCCCGCGAACATGGCGGCGCGGCGGCCTTCGAGATCGGCGGCCTGCGCGAGCTTTTCCAGCTGCTCCATGGTGGTCGCGTCGACCGCGCACTTCGACCAGTCGAGCAGCAGATCGCCGTCGGTGGCGGAGAATTCCACGAACCGCTTGGGATCGGCGGCGAAGGTCTGGCGCATGCTGGCGGGCGCCGCCGCGCGGTGGTCGCGCAAGGCGGCGAGCTGTTTTTGAAAGGACGATTGATCCACTGCCAAACTCCGAGACCTCGAGCCATCATTACGGACCGGATGTTTCCGGCGCGTGTCGTCGCGACAATCTATCGGGCCGAACTCCACCCGTATCAATGCGCAGCGATGACGCACACCCACACGCCGCCATGACGCACGATGTC
>NZ_RZPF01000069.1:0-13571 GCF_004022735.1 Mesorhizobium sp. M7A.F.Ca.AU.001.01.1.1 | reverse complement strand
CTACGTGCCGATCTTCTCCAGCCCGCTGAAATGGGTGGTGATGCTGGCACCGCTCGCCTTCGTCATGCTGTTCTCGTTCAAGATGCAGACCATGTCCGCGGCGAATGCCCAGGCGATGTTCTGGGCCTTCTGCGCGGTCATGGGCCTCTCGCTCGCCTCCGTGTTTCTGGTGTTCACCGGAACCAGCATCGCGCGCACCTTCTTCATCGCAGCCACCATGTTCGGCGCCACCAGCCTGTACGGCTACACGACAAAGCGCGACCTGACCCAGTTCTCGTCGTTCCTGATCATGGGCCTGATCGGCGTGGTGATCGCCAGCATCGTCAACATCTTCCTCGGCTCGACCGCGCTGCAGTTCGCCATCTCGGTGATCGGCATCGCCGTGTTCATCGGCCTGACCGCCTGGGACACGCAGACGATCAAGGAACAGTATGCCGAGAATTTCGACGCGGAATCGCGCCAGAAACTTGCCGTCTTCGGCGCCTTCTCGCTCTATCTGAACTTCATCAACATCTTCCAGCTGCTGCTGAATTTCACCGGCGAACGCGAATAACGACTATCCGCTGTGGGCAAGAGCGAGGGTTATTGCTCTTGATGCGGAGAGGTGGCCGGAGGGAGATCCTCCGGCCACAATTCGTTCCTGCAGAACCAGGCTGCACCTTGAGTCCCGAAGCGCTTTTGCTAGTCTGCCCACCGCGCCGGCCTTCAACAACGACCCGCGAGGAAATGTGGCACAGGACAGCCAAACGCTTCATGGCGACGGTATCTCGGCGACCATCGTTGCGCAGGGCGCCGAACTGATTTCGCTGCAAGATGTGCGCGGATTCGAATTCCTGTGGCAGGCGGGGCCGGAATGGCGGCGTCACTCGCCGGTGCTGTTCCCGATCGTAGGGCGGCTGGCGGGCGATCATCTGCGCCATCGCGGCCGGACCTATCCAATGACGCAGCACGGGTTCGCGCGCGACAAGCCGTTTGCCTGGGCGCGGAAGGGACCGCGATCCTGCACGCTGGTGCTTGCCGACGACGCCGACACCCGGGCGCGCTATCCGTTCGCCTTTCGGCTTGAAGTGACCTACACGCTGGTCCGCCAGCAGCTTGATGTGACTTTCGACATCACCAACACCGGCGATGAGCCGCTGCCGGCATCGATCGGGGCGCACCCGGCATTCAATTGGCCCTTGCAGCCGGATCTGGCCAAGACGGATTACCGGCTGATCTTTGCCCACGATGAACCGGCGCCGATCCGCCGCCTTAAGGACGGACTGCTGCTGAAAACGCCGCAGCCGACGCCTGTCGAAGGCAACATACTCCCGCTCTCCGAGCGGTTGTTCGACGAGGACGCGGTGATCATGGACCAGCCCGCCAGCTCCAGCGTGCGTTATGCCGCCGAGCGTGGCCCGGCGATCGAGATGTCCTGGCAAGGGGTTCGGGAGTTGGGCGTCTGGTCAAAGCCGGGCGGCGCGCCGTTCCTGTGCATCGAACCCTGGCACGGCCTTGCAAGCCCGGTGGATTTCGATGGTGATTTTGTCGACAAACCAGGCCTGATGCTGATCGCGCCGGGTGCAAGTCGCGTGATGAGCTATCAGGTACGTCTGCTGCCAATAGCCAATTGGAGTGCGCTCAGTGAATTCTGAAACGATCGAGATCTACCATCCACGTGGTGTTTCAAATTTGGGCCAATGGGACATTGGTGGTCTCAAGCTCAAAGTCTATGGTCTCGTCGCAGACAACAGAAAGATCGACGAACCCATGGCGACTCTGGCGCAGTCATTCGTGCGACAGGAGGTTCTGCCGCGTGTGGCGGACGAGGGTGACGAGAATGGCATGGGCTTTGTGATCATTCATCCTGGTGAGCTCGGTGTGTCCATCTTAGCTCACTGGTGGATACAGGGTTCGGTGCTTTGTCAGCACATCTATCGGAAGCTGTATTCCGCAACCGAACCGATGGACACGGTTAAGAGACCTGTTATTGCCTGTGTTTGGGAATTGGCTCTGATGAATGCCGAGCAGGAAGCTTGGCGAAAAACGATGATGAAAGGCGAGCCCAATCCATTGGGATACATGGGCGCTTGGGCTGACTTCGAAGCTGCATAGAGGCTGCTCATGATCGACTATTGCGTGGTCGCCCAGATCGTCGGTGCCCAATGAAGCTGTACTTCAGCCGCAATCCCAATCCTCGATTGGCGGTCGCGATCGCACGCTATCTCGAAACGAAACTGGACTTCGAATTCGCCTCGCCATTCGCTGCCGGGCAAATGGAGAAATTTCGCCGGTTAAATCCCAACCTCTCACTGCCCATCCTTGTGGATGATGAGGGAAAGAGCCTCTGGGAGGCAGACGCCATAGCCTGCAGGCTGTCGCGCCACGCGCATTCGGATTTCTGGCGCACCGGCGATGACGAACCTGAGATGATCCGGTGGCTCAGCTGGGGCAAGGAGCACTTCGCACTCGCTTGCGACACGGTGCATTTCGAACGTGGGACGAAACAGCGGTACGGCATCGGCCCGATCGATCAGAAGCGGGTGGAGGAGGGCCTGAACCAATTCCATACGGCTGCGGCAATACTCGACGCCGTGCTTGCCGAGCGGCAGTGGCTGGTCGGCAATTCGGTTTCCTATGCCGATTTTCGAATGGCGACCTTCCTACCGTTCAACGACGCCGCCAGACTGCCGCTCGACGATTATCCCTCTGTCAGCCGCTGGTACCGTCGACTTGAAGACATCGACGCCTGGCGTGACCCTTTCAAAGGGATGGATGCACCCGAATTGCCGCCGGTGCCGCAAATGGCCGTCGCGGATCAGCGGTGAGAACGCGCGCGAAGAGCAGCGCAGCAGGCCGAGCCTACCAAGGCGATGATGTGCGGGGGACCGGATGAATATCTATGTCCTGAGCGTGATCGAAGGACAGGAATGGGTCCTTCCTCGGCAGGCGGACGACTACCAGCTGTTTTCGACGCTCTGCGGCCGGAAGCAGACACAATGGCATCCGCCCAGGATGGAGATCCTGCGCGAACACGACGACGGTACGCTCCGGCAATATTCAGATTTTCCATGGCTTGGCGAGCATGTGCTCATCCTGCGAGCGAGGGCGTCGAAGTTGCTTCGGCCAACCCTCCAACCATACGGTGAATTCCTGCCGCTTCCTGCTGACGAGCCAATATCGCTCTTCAATGTCACCACCGTGATCGATGCACTGGACGAGGAACGTTCAAAGATCGTTCGCTTTGACGATGGCGGCGTCATGGTGATCGAAAGCCTCGTCCTTCGAGCGGACGCAATCGGCGGTACCGAGATATTCAAGCTGCCCGAGCGTGCCGACGGGGTGCGAACATCCGATATTTATCTGCAGGAGACGATCGTACGCCGGATCGGGGAGCTTGGGCTCAAGGGCATTGCTTTCAACCTGGTCTGGAGCGACGAGCCGGTCGGACGAGGCAGGATCGAATACCCAGGTGTCAAAAAGGGCATTTCAACCGCAAGCTCGCTCACGCGCCTTTGGGCCGCTCTGCGGCGAAGAGCGGGATTTTGACATCAAACCTGCCGGACGACGGTGCCGACCACATTGACAAGAAGGCGCGCGGCGGTCAGCGCTGACAGGCCGTCAATATCGGCCGGAGGATAGAACTCGACAAGGTCGAATCCTGCGATCCTGGCCCGTTTGCCGAGGCCGGCGATCAGGTCGATTACCTGCGTGTAGGTGAGGCCGCCGGGTGTACGCGCCGCCACGCCCGGCATGATGCTTGGATCAAGGCTGTCGCAGTCGAGGGTGACGACGACCCGCGCGGCTTCCGGAATATGCCGGAGCGCGGCTTCGACGCCCTGGGCATGAACCTCGCGGGCGGTCACGAAGCGGCTGCCATAGCGCCGGGCTGCTTCGATTTCGGCGATGCGCGCGCTGCCGACGCTGCGCAGACCGACCTGCACCATGCCGGCGACATGCGGCATCTCGCTTGCCCTGCGCATCGGGCTCGAATAGCCGTGGCGTTCGCCATGAACCTCGTCGCGCCAGTCTATATGGGCGTCGACCTGCAGGACCCAGACCGGCCCGTGCTCTGCAAAGCCGGCGAGGAAGGGAATGGTCATGGAACAGTCGCCGCCGATCAGGATCGGCACAGCCGGCAACGTCAGGATCTCGCGCGTTTTTGCCTCGATCCTGGCCCGGTTGCCGGCATTGTCATGCATGGTGGTCAAGATATCGCCGGCGTCGACGCAAGAGTCCGGCTTGCCGTCGAACAGCGGGCCGCCAAGATCGAAATCCCAGTGCTCGACGAACGCGGCATCGTCCTGGCTGGCAGCACGGATGGCGTTGGCGGCCAAGGCATAGCCGCTGCTGTCCTTGCCGGGATAGGTGCTGCCGTGACCGGCCCCGAAGATCACCGCACGAGGCACGCGGCTATCTGCAAGACGGTCGGGAAAGCCGAGAAAGGGAGGCGAGGGGGTCATGCCTTGATGGTCCTGATGATGGCTTGGCGCACGCCGATCGGGGTGCGGTTAGATCAAGCGCCTCGGCTTCAGCTTTGTACCCGATTGGGTAAGCCCAATAAACTCTAAAACGATCGAGATCGAGCACCCACGGGGTGTTTCAAATTTGGGCCAATGGGACATTGGCGGCGGCATGGGCCGATTCCGAGGCGACATAGAGACTTGCGCGCCGGCGATGACGTTGGGCCGGGCTTGGATCGGCAGGCGCGATCCCGAAATTTCCAGTACGTGACGAGAATGAACCTTTGGCTGGCCGCCCGGTAGCGGAACCAGGCGGGGTTCACGTTGTTACCACAGCGGGCGACTGCCGGTTGCCGGATTCGGAGTCATCGTTTCATGACCAATGGCCCATTGCCTGAAAACGTTCTGGTCTCGCTTCCCATGATTGACGCAAAGGCGGCGCCGACGCTCAAAAATGCCGAGGCGGAGGTATTTTATACCGAAGCAATCCGCGAGCTTGCCGCCACCGACATTCCCTTTCTGGTCGCCGGGACCTACGCGGTAAGCGCCTATACGGGTGTCACCCGCCAGACCAAGGACCTCGATATCTTCTGCAAGGCAGGCGACTACGCGCGGATCCTCGCCCATTTCAAGCAGCTTGGATATGCCGTCGAAATCGAGGACGACCGGTGGCTCGGCAAGGTGTTCAAGGGCACGCATTTCTTCGACGTCATCTTCGGCTCGGCCAACGGCACGGTGCCTGTTGGCGACCTGTGGCTGGAACACGCCCGCCAAACCGAGCTGTTGGGCAGCAGGGTGCGGATCATCGGCCCGACCGAACTCATCTGGTCCAAATGCTTTATCCAGGACAGAGGGCGACACGACGGCGCCGATATCGCTCATACGATTCTCAAGGCGGGCGATCAGATCGATTGGCACCGGCTGCTTTCTTATCTGGAGGTTCATTGGGAGGTTCTGTTGATGCAGCTTATCAATTTCAGATGGATCTATCCGAGCGAGCGGGATCATATCCCGGCCTGGTTGCTCGATGAATTGCTCGACCGCCTCGCCAAGCAACGGCAATTGCCGTCTCCAAGGATGAAGATCTGCCGTGGGCGGCTGCTTTCGCAAACCGACTACGAGATCGACGTCAAGGAATGGGGCTTCGCCGGCGTCGGTGGTGTGGGAGAATTCCGTGATGGCTGATCCCGTCAAGAGCAGCGCGCCCAAGGACGGCGCACGCGCGCTCAAAGTTGCCGCGGTCGGGGATCTCCATGTGCGGGAAGATGCACAAAACTCGTATCGAGACCTCTTCGGCGAGATATCGAGCGAAGCGGACATTCTCGTTCTCACGGGAGATCTGACCAATCTCGGCAAGCCTCGTGAAGCGGAGATGCTGGCCGAGGATCTGCGCAACTGCTCGATCCCGGTTGTGGCAGTCCTCGGCAATCATGACTACGAGTCCGGTGCGGTGGAAGACGTCACGAAGATCCTGCGGCAGGCGCATGTTCACCTCCTCGACGGGCAGACAGTCGAAATCGAGGAGGTCGGTTTTGTCGGCGTGAAGGGATTCATAGGCGGCTTCGGGTCACGCATGCTCGGCTCATTCGGGGAACCGGCGATCAAGACGATGGTCGCGGAAAGCGTGAACGAGGCAATGCGACTTGAAAATGCGATGCGCCAGGTGCGGGCCAAGCGCACGCTGGTGATCCTTCACTACGCGCCGATTGCCGAC
This sequence comes from Mesorhizobium sp. M7A.F.Ca.AU.001.01.1.1, assembly GCF_004022735.1. NCBI lineage: Bacteria > Pseudomonadati > Pseudomonadota > Alphaproteobacteria > Hyphomicrobiales > Phyllobacteriaceae > Mesorhizobium > Mesorhizobium sp. M7A.F.Ca.AU.001.01.1.1. The sequence continues at coordinate 7,415 of NZ_RZPF01000069.1, read as the reverse complement.
ACCGTCGCGGGAGAACCGCTGGAAATATTTCCGTTTCTGGGCTCTTCACGTCTGGCCGAAACGATCGATCGATTCCAGGTCAGTGCTGTCGTGCACGGTCATGCACATCGCGGTTCTTACGAAGGCCAAACGCCTGGCGGAGCCAAGGTCTACAACGTCGCCATGCATGTGGCCAAACCTGGCGGCCGCCCCTACGCCTTGCTGGAAATCTGATGCCAACGGCTTGCGCCGTCGATGCCCATTGGCCTGGACTCAGTTGGTGGCGTTGATCGACCTCGCCAACTCTTCCAGCTTCCGCGGATCGTTGCCGTGACGGCGCACCAGTTCGCGTGCCTGCCTTGACGGCAAATCGGTCGTGGCGGCCAGCTGTCGCACCTGCTGATCGTCGATGGCGACCTGCGGCAATGTATGGTCGATATCTCCTGACTTGTCCTTCATCACGCTTCTCCTTGGTCGATTTCGACGACAACGGCTCGAAAATCCGACCGGTTCCGAACGATCTGCAACTTTTGCGCCGGCATCCGTGGGCGGACCAACGTGCGCCTGCCTTGAGGGCGCAACGATCTCGATGGCTGTATTCTGCCAGGAACCATGCCACGGCGGACGAGTTGTTCCGACTGAACGGAGATAGTTAGATGCCACAGCCAAGACAGCCAGACCCAAATCGCGATATGCCCGTGCCGCCTCCAACATGGAAGCCGGAGCCGATCGAGGAACCCGAACCGGAAACGCTTCCGGACGAGACTCCGCTGCCCAACCCCGACGAGAATGAAGAGCCTCCCGTCCACGCATGAGAGGGAATTTCTGCATCGCGGGGCAAGCGCGCAACCTGCCGAGGACTAACGATCTATCTCGCCAAACACGATGTCGAGCGACCCGATGATCGCGGCAACGTCGGCGATCATGTGCCCTCGAGACAGGAAATCCATCGCCTGCAGATGGGCGAAAGATGGCGCACGTATTTTGCACCGGTAAGGGACGTTGCCCCCGTCAGAAACCAGATAAACGCCGAATTCTCCCTTTGGCGCTTCAACCGCGGCGTAGACTTCTCCCGCCGGCACGCGATGCCCCTCGGTATAAAGTTTGAAATGCTGGATGGTCGCTTCCATAGAGCGTTTCATCGTGGCGCGCCGCGGCGGCGTGATCTTCTGGTTCGGAATCGCGACCGGCCCCTGGCCTTCGGATGACCGCAGTTTTTCCAGGCATTGCTTCATGATCCGCACCGACTGGCGCATCTCCTCCATACGGACGAGATAACGGTCATAGCAGTCTCCGTTCTTGCCGACGGGGATGTCGAAATCCATGTCAGGGTAACATTCGTATGGCTGTGCCTTGCGCAAATCCCATGCCGCGCCCGATCCGCGTACCATCACGCCGGAAAATCCCCAGCGCCAGGCATCATCCAGCCCGATCACACCAACATCGACATTGCGCTGCTTGAAGATGCGGCTGCCGGTGAGCAGATCGTCGAGGTTGTCACAGACTTTGAGGAACGGATCGCAGAAAGCCCAGATGTCGTCGAGAAGCTTCGCAGGCAAATCCTGGTGCACGCCGCCGATTCTGAAGTAATTCGCATGCATGCGAGCGCCGGAGGCGCGCTCGTAAAAGACCATCAGCTTCTCGCGCTCCGCAAATCCCCAAAGCGGCGGCGTCAGGGCGCCGATATCCATGGCCTGGGTCGTGACATTGAGGAGATGCGACAGAAGCCGGCCAATTTCGCAAAAAAGAACACGGACAAGCTGCCCACGCTTTGGAACTGTTATGTCGAGCAGTTTTTCGGCGGCGAGGCAGAACGCATGCTCCTGGTTCATCGGCGCGACATAGTCGAGCCGATCGAAATAGGGCAGCGCTTGCAAATAGTTCTTGTGCTCTATGAGTTTTTCGGTGCCTCGATGGAGCAAGCCAATATGCGGATCGGCACGCTCGACGATCTCGCCGTCCAGTTCGAGCACCAACCGAAGAACACCATGGGCGGAGGGATGCTGTGGCCCGAAATTGATGGTGAAGTTGCGAACGGCGGCTTCGACCATTGCTGCTCTCCGCGACTGCATTTCGTCGATTCAGTGATGCGTATGGTTCGATGCCTCAAGTCGTCGTCTGAATGATCAGCGTCAGCGTGCCATCGCCATCTATGTTTGCAGCGACAACCTGCGAGGAATTGAGCCCATTCGCTCTCAAAGCCGACGTCGCCTGAGGTGAGGCATCGACGGAGCTTTGCAGGCGAAGCAAATCTTCGGCGCTGGTCTGGTTAATCACGGCATCGGCCTGCGCCTTGATTTCGTCCGGCAAATCCTCGACGGCGACAATGGCGACGCCGGTGAAATTCAAACCGGCAGAGCCTGGATCGGGCGGCGCCAGCTCCGGCTGCGCTTCGCCCTGCGGTGGCGTCACCTGGGGAAGCTGCGGTCCGATAGTTTGGGCGTAGACGGGCTGAATGGTGACCGCCCCGGAAAGCGCGACAGCTATCGTCAACATGCGCATGGTCGCTCCTTGCATTCTTCGAGGGAGATTTTGAAGAAACCCCCATGCTGAGCGATGGTTCCGCAAGGCCGGTCCCACCGGGCGATTTCGCCCCAACTCACCCCAGAGAGACGCCGAAAACCCTGGCCAAGGCGTTCGTCACACGGCTGTCTCCAACCGGTTGGGTAGCTCCGTACGGAATCGTACCATCGATTGATCTGCACCTTGGACAGGATCAAAATGAAGCTGAGGTGACCATGGGAGGGAGCCGCATGAGCATCGCCAGATGGGCAATAAGACCTGTCGGTACCGCCAAGGCGTTTCTGGCAGAAGAGCTTCGAAGTGCGCGATACGGCGACATCGTTTCGGTCAAAGCGGCGATAGAGGCCGCTCGCAGGGACGCGCCTTATTTGCAGGATACAGATGATGAATTGATGGAGACGATCATCGAGCTGGCACGGGAACTGGGTCTGGCCGTCCTTTTTGACTCTCGCGATTGACCGATGAGCCATGGTCGATGCGATTTGGTACGAAATCGACAATTGGCTCATGGTCGAAAATGCGCAATCATTGGGAAATGGGACGACGGCTGGACGACAAACTCGATTGCAAGGCTTGTGGGACCATCCAAATGGACATTCCCGACGACGCCAACGAGTCGACGCCAATTCATTGCAGCAATTGCGGCGCCTTTCTCGGCGAATGGGGTGAATTGCAGGATGATTTCTATCGCCAGGCTCGCGGTACCGAAGCATTCGACTTGCGCAACGGAACCATTATCAAGAAGTAGCGCGCAACAACGCGCCCCCCGATGACACAGGTAAATCCACAGGGGGGTGGCAGATTTAACCGACGTCGATCACGACCATCAGCCCGCCGCCGCCCTTTTCCTCGACATTGTTGTTCGTCGTGTGATGCGGGATGTGGCAATGGATGAGCCACTTGCCGGGACGCCGTGCCTTCCAGACGACGTCATAGCGCTGTCCTGGCCCGACATTGATCGTATCGGCCAGAAAGCGCGCCGAGGGAGGAAGCGTCTCACCGTCACGAGCGACGACCTCGAAGGGTCCGCCATGGATATGCATGGGATGGACGAAGCCATTATTGGTGCCGATGAAACGCACCTTCAGCGTCTCGCCCACCTTCATGGGGATGGCGTCGGTTGCGGGATAGGCCTTGCCGTTGATGGTGAAGAAGTTCGGCATACCGCCTTCCATCGGCATCGAAGGATAGGTCAGTCCATCGCGCACCAGCCATTCCTGAAGTTCGATCACATAGTCGTGGTCAGCCTGAACCTCGTCGGCGGGATTGGCAGGGTCGATGATCAGCGCCCCATAGAGCCCCAGCGCCTGGGTACGGTCCGGCTTGGCATGCGGATGATAGAAATAGGTCCCGTGCTGGGTCGCGGTGAATTCGTAGGAATAGGATTGCCCAGGCTCGATCGGCGGCTGGGTGATCTCGGCGGGCCCATCCATCTGGTTCGGCAGGATCATGCCGTGCCAATGCACCGTGGTCTCCTCAGGCAGGTCATTGGTGACGTCGATGCGAACCTTATCGCCCTGGCGAATGTGGATGCGCGGACCGGGGATCTGGCCGTTGTAGGCATAGGCGTCGACCGCGACATTGGGCAGGATCTGCCAGCGGACCACTGAGGGCCTGAGGTCGAACACCTTGACGCCGTTCTCCAGGCGGAATGGCAGTTCCTGGTCGCCTTTGGCGGCAAGGCCATAGGATGCCGTGACGCGATGCGGATTGGTTGCAGCCATGTCACGCATGGCTTCCGCCGGCGTGTCGCGGCCCATGATCATGCCTTGCGGCATGATCGCCCCGCCGACGTCACGTGCCGAAAGCGTCAGGTTCAGCCAGTTCGCCGGTGCGGCCATGCCAATCGCCAGCGCCAGCACCGAGACCATGCCGAGGGCTGCTATCTGCGGCGTCGTGGCGTCCGTCTCCATCTGATGGCCGTTGCGTTTGGATTTGTGGGATGTGTTGGCGTGGCCTTGTCGTCGATCATCGCCGGCGCGGGCATGATGCGTAGCGTGCTGTTGCTGGGCGGTCGGCTCTCGACTGCTCATTTCGGCCGCCTCCGGGCGCTGCGTCATCAACCCGTGCTTCAGTCCGCGGGCGACCAGCCAGACATTGGCGGGATAAGCAAGTGTGAAGCCGGCAATGACGCCGATCGACATCACGCCCCAGAACAAGAGCTCGGTCGGCTCCATCGCGCGCATGTCGCGCCCCATCATCAGGAAGCTCATGACGGGCGCCATGCCGGCCATCATGAAATTCATCGAGATGAACTCGGGCAGGAAGCTCTTGCGCACATTCTCCCAGTAGGTGCCGCCCATCATCGATTTCATGAACAGCGACTGGAAGATGAACAGGCCGAAGGCGAAACCCGCCAGATATTCGACGATGAGGTCGAGCCACATAGGCAGGCCAAGCGTTGCCGTGATGACCGCCGCGAGAATGATGCCGGTTGCATCGCCGGCAACGCAGTGGATGGTCGAACCGACGCCCTGCTTCCATAGCGGCCTGGTGAAGTCTTCATGCTCGCCCGGTCGTGGCTCCTTGTCTGCAAGCACATAAAGCAGCAGCCCCAATGGACCCATATAGAGGGTCACCAGGATGAAACCCCATTTCATCACCACCGGTTCGGGATTGTTGCGGTATTGATCGAAGCCGACATAGAGCGTCGAGGCGGCGGCAAGAGCGAACCAGACGGCAAGGAAATAGTCGATTGGCTGGATGAACATGGATGCATCCCGTCGCGGATCAGCGGTTTGTCACAAGCAGCCCCCGCCAATGAACGCAGAACGTGTGTTTATGATCCCGCCGGCCCAATCCGGTTGTGTCGAATTCTCCAGCCTGGCGCTCTTGTCGAAGCATTACGGCGCGGTAATTCCCTTGAAGGCGTGGGCGCTTCGCTGCCTCAACAGGAGCTGGCCATGAAACATCAAACACTCGACCAACTGCATGCCGTCGCCAAGATTGAATCGTCGGCTGCATATTCCGCAATGACACGAAATCAGCGCATAGAGCGCTGGGCTGAACTGCTGGAGCGTAATCCCGAGCGATGCCTTGGCGCGTTTGCAGGCACCGAACATCTGCACCCCGAAGCACGTGCAATGATGCGGGGCGAGGGAACCGCAATTTCGGTTGCTTTCGAAGATCCAGTGCTGCGCGCATCGGGTTTGAAAGACGATACCTACGGCGAGGCAAAGCGCTTTTTCGAGCTGAACGACTGGCAGTTGCACGACATCGTCTGCGATTGCCACGTCGGCTCAACCATGAAAGCGCGCTGGGCTGCGACGCGAGTCCGCTCAGCCGTCAGCGGCAGGTTCTTTGCGTGGTTGCGGCAAAGGATAATGCGCTGACCCAGTTGGGGATCGTCGTCGCCCGCTGCGGCTTACGATCCCCTGTCTTGCCGATTGGATGTCTTGCCGATTGGATGTCTTGCCGATTGGATATCTTGCGATGCGGATCAACGCTTGTCCTGGTATAGCCGGTCGGTCGCCCGGTCGCTTTCCCTTCGTTCGGCGGGCCCACGCCGGCGGCGTGCGATAACGGCATAGGCCAACAGCACGATCAGCAACAATGGGCCGCCGGCAACGACGACCAACCACATGATATCTCCAAACATGGCGGCATCTCCTTTCCCAGACAACCGGCAAGGAGGAGAACCGTTCCGCGCAGCAGCAGGGTAATGCCACCTCGGTCATCAACTTACGGATTGCGTTCGTAGGTTCCGATGAGTTCTGCCTGCTCGAGCGAGTGTTTCTGCGCCTCCCGCCAGATGCGCTCGACGCCTGCGCTGGCCGGAATGGCAAGGCTCGGCGTGTCGAGCGCGGCCAGCCGGAAATGGTAATGGTGGACGCCATGTCCGACCGGGGGTTCAGGGCCGTCGTAATAGGCGTTGCCAAAATCATTTGTTGCTTGCCTAAGGGCACCGGGACCTGGCTTGCCGCTTTCCGCCTCGGGAAGTTCCCTTGTCTCCGCGGAGATGTTGAATACCGCCCAATGACCAAACGTTCCGCTCGGCGCATCAGGATCCTGAACGACGAGAACGAGGCTTTTGGCGTCGTCCGGTACTCCAGACCATTTCAGCGGCGGCGATACGTTTTTGCCGTCTCGTGTATATCTTTCGGGAATTGGTCCGCCTTCGGCAAAGGCGGCGCTGCTGAGGGCAAGTGGCATGGTTCACTCCTTCCGGGGAAGTTGATCGCAGCGATGCCAACGGCATGCTATTTGTTGGTCCGCATCTTTTGTCTTGGATCGATCCCGCCAGCAGCGGTCGTGTCGTTCTCGACATCGCCTTCGACCGTGTTCTCGCCTTCAAGCTCGAACTCTTCGCCTTCCTTGATCGTTCCCTTGGAAGTCCCGATACCAGGATTGTTCGCCAAGTCGGCATCGCTCGGTTTTTTCCATTTCGGATGTTTGGTTCCGGTCATGAGAAAACTCCTTCGACGGGATTTCAGTTTAAAAATGCAAGCCAGATGGGCCGTTCCGGTTCCAGGGCTCTGCTTCATCGGCTCGCCGCGCGCGCCGGTTAGAGCCCGAATGGATAGGTGTCGGGAACGCCGGTTCTTGCATGCTCCGGGCCAAGCGGCGTCACTGCCGCGGTTTTGTCGAACCATAGGAACGCGTCGAACTGCTGGGGCAGGGAAGCGTCCGCATAGTGGCTGCCCAGCTCGGTTTCCGGCCGGTAGATTACCCCGATGAATCGCTCCAGCCTACGTTCCAGCAGCCGCTCACGCAGCGTCTTGTCGCGCCCGAGGTCGAGCAGGAACCGCGACACAAGAGAATCGTGGCAAAGCCGTTCGTAGCTGTCGGCGTGCGACGCGCGAACCTGCTTCACCTCCATTTCGCCATCCCAGTCGCTTGCGGCCGCTACAGTGCCGGAATGCGTGCCCATACCGATTAGCGCTGCCTCATCGCCGAAACGCTGCCGGCAGAGC
>NZ_RZPF01000700.1:0-3461 GCF_004022735.1 Mesorhizobium sp. M7A.F.Ca.AU.001.01.1.1 | reverse complement strand
GATGTGGTTGAAGCCGACACCGAAATTGCCAAGTATTCTTGCCCTGACCCCGCCTGCAAAGAGATCCGCGCCAAGCCGATCGGTTACGGTCGGCAGCACGGCATCGGCAAGCAGCAGGGCCTGGCGAAGCTCTTGTTGCTCATAGGGCCGATCGGCTTCATTCAGCGTGACATCGAAATGGTCGCCAAGGCGCTGTTCGACCTCATGCGGCCAGCGCCGGGTAACGATTACCTTCGGTTTGCTCATGGCTACGATCCTCTCAAGCCGCGCGTTCGTGCCGCGGCTGCAAGGTCCGGCCGATCTCGGCGCGGTACCATTCCTGCGCAGCGGCAACACCGGAGCCGGCCTCGATTCGGGCTCCGGCGTCGCGTAACGACATTTCCGCCGAGGCCAGGGCGGCGAGGCACATGACCTCGTTGAGGTCGCCGAGATGGCCGATGCGGAACACGCGGCCAGCCACCTTGCTGAGGCCCGCGCCGAAGGATGTGCGATATCTGGAATATCCGTTGGCGATGACCTGTCTGGCATCGACATCCTCGGGGACGACGATCGCCGAAACCGTATCCGACCACCATTTTTCCTCGTTGGCGCAGAGCTTTAGTCCCCACGCATGCACGCCGCGGCGCACACCTTCGGCGAGCCGGTGGTGCCGGGCAAAAATCTGCTCCAGTCCCTCGGCAAAGATAAGGTCGAGGCTGGCTCTCAGGCCAAGCAGCAACTGCGTTGGCGGCGTATAGGGGAAGAAGCCGGTCTTGGACGAAGCCTGCATATCCTCGAAGCTGAAATAGCAACGCTCCATGCGCGACTGCTTGTGCGCTTCCAGACCCTTGGCGCTCACCGCCAGGATGCCGAGACCGGCAGGCAGCATCAGCCCTTTCTGCGAACCGGTGATGGCGAGGTCGACGCCCCATTCGTCCATCCGGAAATCGATCGAGCCGATCGAACTGACGCCGTCGACGAACAGCAGCGCATCGTGAGCCGTTTCGTCGAGCGCGGCACGCACGCCGGCGACGTCGGACGTCACGCCGGTCGCGGTCTCGTTGTGGGTGGCGAATACCGCCTTGATCTTGCTGCCCTTGTCGTCGCCCAGCCGTTGCCGATAGGCGTCGAGCGGAACCCCCTCACCCCATTCGACATCGATGCAATCGACCTCAAGTCCAAGGCGCTCGGCCATGTCGACCCACAGGTGCGAGAACTGGCCGAAGCGCGACATCAGCACCCGGTCGCCGCGGCTGAGCGTGTTGGAGATTGCCGCTTCCCAGGCGCCGGTGCCTGAGCCCGGAAAGATGAAGACGCTGCCGGTTTCGGTCTTGAAGATCTGCTTCAGGTCGCGAAACAAGGGCAGCACCAGTTCCGGAAAATCCGGTGCGCGCATATCCTGCATCGGCACGTTCATGGCCCGCCGCACAGCGTCGGGAATGTTGGTCGGACCCGGGATAAAGAGATGCGCCGTTCCATTTTTCATGATCTGGTTCTCCTGTTGATATGAGCATCGCCACACACGGGTCGGTGTTGCCGCCTTACGCGAACACAACCGTTTTTCGTCCGTTGATCATCACGCGGGCTTCGAGGTGCCGTTTGATCGCACGCGCCAGAACGCGGCTTTCGATGTCACGGCCGGCCGCGATAAAATCCTCGACGCTCATGGAATGCGTTACCCGCTCGGTTTCCTGCTCGATGATCGGCCCCTCGTCGAGTTGGGCGGTCACATAGTGAGCCGTGGCGCCGATCAGCTTCACTCCGTGCTCGAAAGCCTGGTGATACGGCCGCGCGCCCTTGAAGCTTGGCAGGAACGAATGGTGGATGTTGATGACCTTGCCGAACAGGCGCCCCGCGAGGTCGTCGGAATACACTTGCATGTAGCGAGCCAGGACGACGAGGTCGGCGCCGACGTCCTCGATCACCGCCAGTATCCGGCCTTCCTGTTCCTGCTTGTTCTCCTTCGAGATGGGCAAGACGTGGTAGGGAATGCCAGCCCATGCCGCAGTTTCGCGGCTGTCTTCGTGGTTGGAGATGATCGCTGCGACCTCGGCTTCGAGCCAGCCAACACGGATCTGGTAGATGAGGTGAAGCAATGCATGGTCAAACTTCGAGACCATGATGACGATTTTCGGCCGACGGCTCCGCTCAAGCAGGCGGCTGCTCAGGCCGAAGCGATCCACCACAGGCGCAAGTCCCTTGGTGATGGCATCGGCAGACACCCAGGCGGGCGCCGAAAAGGCAATGCGCATGAAGAAACGGTTCGAGGCCCTGTCCCAATGCTGGCTGCTTTCAGCAATGTTCGTGCCAAGGTTGGCGAGTTCGGTCGTCACTGCCGCTACGATCCCGGCCTGGTCTTCGCAGGACAGCGTCAGAATGAACGACAGTCGAAGCGCTGCACAATTCATCGTTCGTTGACCCGCGGCCAGCACGCCTCGCGATAATCGGCGAACCAGGCAAGCGTCTTTTCCCATCCGCCGAATGGGAAGAAATGGAGGTGTAGTGGCGCGGTCGGCGCCGGGTAGCTTGCCGCCATGGTTTGTAAGATCTCGGCTGGGTTCCGGTCGGCCACGATGTTGAAGAGGCCGCTGGCGGAACGCCGCAGCGCCGCGATCGAAGGGCCGACACCGCACATCATGGCGAACCGGATGAGTTTGGTAAGGCTGGTCACACCGGCCAGACCAACATGAACCGGCAGCCCGGGATGCGCCGTATGCAGACTGCTCGCCCAGGCGGCGATCATGTCGCCATCGAAGGCGAATTGCGATACGACCCTGGCTTCCAGCGACCGCTCGGCACAGATGTCGAGCTTGCGCCGCAATGCGTCCGTCAGCACGGCTTCGACGATGCTTGGATGCCCTTCCGGATAGCCGGCAACGAAGGCGGTTCGTATCGCACTGTCTTTGACCACGGGATGGGCGAGCAACTGGGTTGCCTCTCCCAACGGCCCCGGAAAGAGAGCCGGATTGCCGCCAAGAAAGAGCGCTTCGCTTATCCCGTTTCGACTGTGGGCGGTGACAAGATCGACATAGTCCTGCTCCGAATTGAAGTTCCGCGCGCCCAGATGTGGCACCGGCACAAAGCCCAACTCCTTGATCCGGCGCGCTGCTTCGATTTGCAAAGCCTCGGGCTTGCCGGGAAGGTGAGTAAGAAAGACGCGCGAGCCAAGCGGGAAGCAGTCGGCTGGTGGCGCAAAGGTGCGTGCCTGCGCCGGTGCCAGTTCGATCGACACCTCCGCGTCGAACACAAATGTAGCCGAACCTCGCGTCTGGATAAGCTCTTGGCGCATGTCGTTCATGATCTTTCCAGGTCTCTCCCGACCAGCTTCACGATTTCGCGGCACCGTAGGCCGCGGCAATGGGAGCCGGGCAGACCAGCTGCCCGGCTTGTCGTCACGGGAGGATGCAACGACAGGACTCTCAGTTCTGAAACAGCGTTTCGCTACCCGTTGGCGGCGCGTTTGAGCGACAGGAACGGCAGCC
>NZ_RZPF01000699.1:0-3435 GCF_004022735.1 Mesorhizobium sp. M7A.F.Ca.AU.001.01.1.1 | reverse complement strand
CCTCCTGGCGCCGCCGCCGAAAGGATTTCAGCGCATTTGTCTTGCGGGCAACCACGAAGTGGCAATGCTGAACTATCTCGACGGAAATCTGTCCCGCGAACCCTGGCTGGCGACGGGCGGCCTGCAAACCCTGTTTTCCTATGGCATCGATCCGGCGCGCCTCACCAGCCTCTACGGGAGCAGCGCGCAGATCGACCGGCGCATAAGGGAGATCATTCCGGACGATCACGTCAGCTTCCTGCGCGGGCTGCCGATCATGGTCCGTTCGCGGAAGTTCGTGTTTGTCCACGCCGGCATCAGGCCCGGCGTCGACCTTGCGGCGCAAACCGACCATGACCTGATCAACATCCGTTCGGACTTCTTCGAGGCAACGCACCTGCTCGACCGCTGGGTGGTGCACGGGCATACGCCGGTGGATGTCCCGAAGCTCGAAGGGCGCCGGCTCGGCATCGACACGGCCGCCTTCCAGAGCGGACGCCTGACCGCCGTCAGGATCGCCGACAAGCAAGGCAGGCTGATCTTCTCCTGACGCGCAACGATATTCAGGTGTGCTGGCCTGAAGATCGATACACTTCAGAGTGGACCCACTCGCGCAAAGGTCGACGTCAGACCGGCGCCTTGCCGCGCACTTCCGACTTTTCCAGATAGTAGCTCGAATATTTATCGAAGAATTTTTCCGAACCGCCGAACGAGCCGTATTTGGCCAGTTTCTTCAAATCGACCTTGTTCAGCACCGCGCCGACGATCTTGTTGGCGACATAGGGTTCGGATTCCAGCATCGACCTGACCATCGCGCGCGGGGTGCGCCCCCACTCGGTGACCAGTACAAAACCGTCGACCAATGGCGCGAAGGCCTTGGCGTCGACCACCGGTCCGAGCGGCGGCAGATCGACGACGATGTATTCGAACGTCTCCTTGGCGTTCTCGATGAAGCGCCGCATGCCGGCCGAGGAGAGAAGTTCGCTGGTATGCGAGAAGTGACCGCGCAGCACCGCCGGGATGATCGCCAGCTTCGTCTGCCTGTCGATCTTGCCGACGGACTGCCAGGTCTGGCCGCCGACCACCGCTTCCATCAAGCCCTGCTCGGTTTCCATGCCAAGGCCTCGGCTGAGGCCGGGATTGCGCAAGTCGCCGTCGATCAGCAGCGTCTTGGAGCCATTGGCGGCAAGCAAGCCGGCGAGATTTGCCGCGACCGTCGACTTGCCCTCGCCGGGAAGCACCGAGATGATGCCGATGACGCGGCTGCCTTGCCCTTCCATCACGACGTCGAAGGCGATCTTGGCGCTGCGCAGCGTTTCGGAGAACATCGAGGCTGGAGAATCGATGCTGACCCGCATGCGCGCCCGCTTTTCGGCTGAAGACAGCGATTGGGTGGTCTTGGCGTCCACCTGGGTCTCGCCCGGCTTTTCTTCCTTGCCGAGCTTGCCGCCGATCGTCGGCAGGTAGCCGAGGAATTTCAGGTTGACGCGGTCGCGCACGTCCTCGCCGGTCCTGAAGAAGCGTTCGTTGAACTCGTTCAGGCCACCAAAGCCGGCGCCCATCAGCAGGCCAAGCACCAGCGAAAGTCCGAGCACGACGATGGTGCGCGGGCTTGAGGCCGTCATCGGCATCGACGCGTCGGAGATGATGCGGATCTTGCCGACCGGGAAGGACTGCTGCTGCGCGGCTTCCTCGTAACGACCCAGGAATGTCTGATAGAGCGTGGTGAGCGCCGTCGCCTGCTGATCGAGTTCACGCAGCTTGACTTGCGTCTGGTTGTCGACGGAACTCTTGCCTTGCGCGGCCGCGACGTTGGCCCTGAGCGCGGTCTCGCGTGCCTGCGCCACCTCATATTCGTTGCGATAGCTTTCGGTCAGCTGCTTCAGCTCGCCGAAAATCTGCGTCGATATGTCGGCCTTCTCCTTGGAGAGAGCCACCGCCTGCGGGTGCTCGGGGCCGAAATTCGCCTCGACGTCCTGCAGCCGCTTGGCCACTGTGAGGTAGCGGGTCTTGAGCGCCGATATGACCGAGCTGCTTGGCTGGTCGCTCGATATGGCGGCATCCTTGAAAGCGTTTTCGGAGCCGCTGTCGACGATGGCCTTGTACTGCTGGTAGCGGGCGCTGGCGCGTGCGGTGTCGGCCTGCGCCACGATAAGCTGGGCGTTGAGGTCGGAAAGCTGCTTGTCGCTCATCAGCTGGCCATCGCTGTTGGCGGCCAGCCCATGTTCGGCCCTGAATTTCTCAACCGCGAGCGAAGCTGCCTGCGAGCTCTGGCGCAACTCCGTCAACCGGCCCTGCAGCCAGACCGCAGCCCGCTCGGTGGCATCGAAGCTGGCATCGAGCTGATCGGCGAGATAGGCATCGGCATAGGCCTTGGTGATGGCGTTTGCCAAGGCCGGATCCGTCGCCTGATAGCCGAGCGCGATGACGTAGCTTCGGCCGACGCGTTCCGCCCGGATCTCGTTCTGCAGCTTGAGGATCGCGTAGTCGCGGCGCGACGTGGCGATCAGCGCATCGCGGGCGGCCGGGTCGAGCTTGCTGAAGTCAGCGCCACCCGGCATGGAAGAGCTGGGGCGGACATACTGGATCAGGCCGCGGATGAGGCCTATGCCTTGGGCAAGCGCCGACTGGGGCGGATTCATGAACGTGTCGTTCTGGTCGAGCTTCAGCTTGTCGACGACCACGGCGGCAAGCCGCGTCGAGGTCAGGATCTCGATCTGGCTCAGGATGGCGGAATCGGTCTGCATGGTTGTCGACGTCGCCGAAATGTCGTCGACGATCTTGTTCAAGCCCTCGTCGATCAGCACGCTGGCGATCGACTGATATTTGGGCGGCGTTGTCTGCAAATAGAGCAGGCCCAGGAAGAGACCGATGACGGCACACACGGCAACCACCTTGGCCTGCCGTGCGGCCATGCCAAGCAGCCGCTCGATATCGATGAAGTCTTCGCCGTCTCCTGCGTCCGAATTCGGCAATGGCATCCTCTTGTCGAGAGGAAAGTTGGCATAATTCATCTTCGGTCCAATTCTAGAGCCGGTCCTATTCCGATTGATCGCAATTGGCTCTATCTTACTGTTTCAACATGATCTTTTCCGGAAACCGGGACCCACTTTCAGGGATCATGCCTTGGCTTGCAGGCGCCTCGAAGATCGGGAGCATCGCCAGAGCAATGCAAGCGTCGTGCCAGACGGAGAGAACCTGCCGGCCCCTCTTCGCCGGCCATCCGACGATACTCCCGAAAGATGGGCATTATGCGGCTTCTTCCTGGCGTTCATGCGACCGGACGAACTCCTGAAGCATCTCGAAAACCGGACCCTTCATGTCGTCGCGCGCCAGCGCGAAGGCGATGTTGGCCTGGATGAACCCTTCCTTGGAACCACAGTCGAACATGCGGCCGAGGAAAGGCTGGGCGAAGAACGGCTGATCCTTCGACAGACGAACCATGGCATCCGTCAG
>NZ_RZPF01000698.1:0-3468 GCF_004022735.1 Mesorhizobium sp. M7A.F.Ca.AU.001.01.1.1 | reverse complement strand
CTTCAGCCCCTCGACGATCTCGACCATGCCTTGATTGCGGCGGCCGGGCTTGACGAACACCTGCGACAGCACGAGCGCGGGCTTGTCACCTTCCGCCGCCGGCTTGGCCCCATCGGCAGCCTTGTCAGTTGGCTTTGCCGCATCGGCGGCAGGCTTGGCTGCATCAGCCGCCGGCTTCATGGCATCGGCCGGCTTGGTGTCCGCAGGCTTGGCGTCAGCCGATTTGTCGGCTGCCGGCGCAGCGGGTTTTTCCTCCGGCTTGGCAGCTGGCGCTGTCTCGGCGGGCTTGGCTGGCTGCACCACGAAGATGTAGTCGCCATAGAGACTTGTCGTCAGCGCCGTCTGCGGCAGGGTCAGCACGTTCTGCTCTTCGGGCAGCTCGACACGCACCTGCACGAACTGGCCGGGGGTCAGCTTGCCATCGGGATTGGCGACTTCCGCCCGGATGTTCACCAGCCGGCTGGACGAGTCGATCTTCGGGTCTATGCCACGAATGGCGCCTGCGAATGGCCTGTCCTCGCCGCCAAAGCCCAATCGAATCGTCTGGCCGATCTTGAGCAAGGCGAGTTGCTGTTCGGGAACCGTGAAATCGACCCGCATCGTGTCGAGGTCCTGCAATGTCACCACGGCGGTGCCGGGCGCCAGATACTGGCCGACATCGATCTTCGGGATACCCACCGTGCCGCCGAAAGGCGCCGTCAGCTGCTTCTGGTCGAGCACGGCCTGCAGCTTGGTGACTTGGGATGCCGAGGCCGAGGCCGCCGCACGCGCCGTGTCCAGCGTCGAGTCGGAGCCAACGCCACGCCTGGTCAGTTCGATGGCGCGGGCAAGTGAGGTCTGGTCTAGCGCGGCCTGCGCCTTCTGTGCATCGAGGTCGGCGCGCTCGACGGCGTCATCGAGTTGCAGCAGAACCGCATTGTCCGCCACCTTCTGGTTGGCATGGAAAAGGATGTCCTTGACGATACCGGTAGTCTCGACCGTCAGGTCGACACCGCGCACCGCCTTGACCGTGCCGATCGCCTCGACGCCTGGCGTCCAGGCCGAAGGCTTGGCGATGGTCGTCGAAACGGTTGCCGCCGGCGGCTTCATCGATGCGAAGTACTGCTTGATGCCGTTGTCGCGCAGGAAGTTGAAGCCGACGATGCCGCCGACCACGACGACGAGCAGGGCCAGAACCAGAACAATGATAAAGATACGGAGTATGCGCTTGAACAAGGAAGTCCCCTCAGTCGAAATCCGGCGCGAAGCGCGGATATCGGGACACATACCGACTGCGGGTCCCGATTTCAAATAATGGCGGTCTTCCTGTACCGTCTGGACGGTCTTGTCAATTGGGCCTAAGCTTGCGATGGGAGGCACCATGAGAGCCCAAAGACCGAATTCGCGCGAGAAGATTCTCGCCGCGGCGGCTGATGTTGCCCGGGAATCCGGACCAGGCAGCCTGTCGCTGGATGCCGTCGCCAGCCGTGCCGGCGTGTCGAAGGGAGGGCTCCTCTACAATTTCCCGACCAAGGCCAAATTGATGCAAGGTTTGGTCGAAGGCTATCTGCGCGAGTTCGAGCACGCGCTGGAAGCCGCCAGCACAAATGACAAGGACGAAAATCCCCTGGCCGTCTACATCAGGCTGTCGGCCAATGATTGCGAGGAAAAGCAGCCGTCGGCGTCCTGGATCTTCTCGGCCATCGCCGAGGATCCCGATTTCATGATGCCGATAAAGACCTTCAAGCGGCAGCTTTTCGAGCGGCTGAAGGGCGAGACGCCGGATCTCAAATCGCTGTTGATCTGCTATCTCGCCATCGAGGGATTGCGCAGCATGAACCTCTTCGATTCGGATGTCCTGTCGAAAGACGAGCGCCAGTTGTTGGTATCGTCGCTGCTCGAGATTGCCAAATAGGCGCCGCCCACCCGCTTTTCGGCAGGCCTGTTCGTGAACGCGGCGTTCGCCGGCGTCACACAGGGTTCATCGTGCGGACATAGCGTCTTCCCAGTTCTTTGCTGCAATGCATCTGGAGTGGGACATGGTGGACATAGTTTCTAGCGAGGCGGGCATTCCGAGACCGGATCATCCGCTGGATCAATCGGGCAGCGCGAAGTGGTTCCTGCCGGCCTTCGGCGTGCTGGTGCTCGTCGGCATCGCCTATGTCGGCTACGCGCTCAGCCAGGATCTTGCGGTGGCCAAGACCGTGCCGTGGATCCTGCTTGGCATCGCCTTGCTGATCGCGCTCGGCTTCGAGTTCGTCAACGGCTTCCATGACACCGCCAATGCGGTGGCGACGGTCATCTACACGCGCTCGATGCCGGCCGAATTCGCCGTCATGTGGTCGGGCGCCTTCAATTTCCTCGGGGTTCTCACCTCCAGCGGCGCGGTCGCCTTCGGCATCCTGTCGCTGCTGCCGGTCGAGCTGATCCTGCAGGTCGGCTCGTCCTCGGGCTTCGCCATGGTGTTCGCGCTGCTTGTGGCGGCGATCCTGTGGAATCTCGGCACCTGGTTCCTCGGACTGCCGGCGTCGAGCTCGCACACGATGGTCGGTTCGATCATCGGCGTCGGCCTTGCCAACCAGTTCATGGCGCCCGCCGGCAGCGCCACCAGCGGCGTCGACTGGTCGCAGGCGACCAATGTCGGCGTCACCCTGCTGGTGTCGCCGATCATCGGCTTCTTCGCCGCGGCGATCCTGCTCTATGTAATGAAGCTGCTGGTGCGCAATCCGGCGCTCTACGAGGCGCCGAAGGGCAACACGCCGCCGCCATGGTGGATCCGTGGCCTGCTCATCTTCACCTGCACCGGCGTCAGCTTTGCGCACGGCTCCAATGACGGACAGAAGGGCATGGGCCTGATCATGCTGATCCTGATCGGCGTCGTGCCGACGGCGTATGCGCTGAACCGCACCCCCGACATCAACTATCTCGAAGCCTACAAGTCTGCTTCGGTCAGCGTCGAAACGGCGCTGGGCAAATATGCCAAGCCCGGCGTCACCGTCGCCGATGCCAAGGCCGCCGTCCAGGATGCCGTGCGCACCAGGACATGGAGCGACCAGACGACGGTTGCGCTGCAGACCTACATCCACAACACGACGGCTGGCCTGCAGCCCTATGCCTCGGTCGAGACGGTGCCGACCGATCTGGTCAGCAACGCCCGCAACGACATCTATTTGATCGGCGAAGCGCTCAAGCTGATCGACAAGAAGCAGCTGCTGCCGATGGAGGCGGCCGATCTGAAAGCGGTCACCGACTATCACAAGGCCGTCGACAACGCGACGAAGTTCATCCCGATCTGGGTGAAGGTCGCCGTCGCGCTGGCGCTCGGCCTCGGCACCATGGTCGGCTGGAAACGCATCGTCGTCACGGTCGGCGAGAAGATCGGCAAGAGCCATCTGACCTACGGCCAGGGTGCGGCGGCCGAACTCGTGGCGATGGTGACCATCGGCATGGCCGATCGGCTGGGACTGCCGGTGTCGACGACTCATGTGC
>NZ_RZPF01000697.1:0-3470 GCF_004022735.1 Mesorhizobium sp. M7A.F.Ca.AU.001.01.1.1 | reverse complement strand
GCCGGTGGGGCGACGCTGGCTGCTGTCGTATCGGTCAAGGTAGGCTCCGTGGTCTTTTTGGCGGGCACGCCCGCAGGCAACTGGCGGACGCTCCTTGCGGCCACCCTAGGGACGGTGCCTTATAAGCCGCTTGCGAGACGACTTCTTTCGTGGTTTGGTCCAATAGTTTCGCAAGTGGGCCATAACTAGATGCCGCACGGCAAAGAAGTCTTTCACGCTGGCAATGCCAATCTCGGCCAGTTGCACGAGAGCCGCTGGCAGTGGCTTGAGCAAGTGGCCGGGCCGGCGGTGGCATTGCCGACCGAATATCCTGACGGCTACCGCGTGCCACAGCACCGCCACAGCCGCAGCCAGCTCTTGCATGCGCTTGTCGGTGTGGTGCTGGTGACGACACGCTACGGGCGCTGGATGGTGCCGCCCGACCACGCGATGTGGATTCCAGCCGGCACCGAGCATTCCGTCGAGATGCTGGGCGACGTCTCGATGCGTTCGGTTTATGTCATGCCACAGGCGATCCCCGGGCTGCCCGAAGGCTTGCGCGTCGTCGGCGTCACCGACCTGATGCACAGCCTGATCGTGGAATCGGAGAAGCTCCCGCAAGGCGGCGTTCTGGAAGGACGCGGTGGGCTGATCATGAACCTTCTGCTGCACGAAATCCCGACCTTGCCGGAACGGCCTCTCGGGCTGCCATTTCCGTCCGATCCAAGATTGTCGGCGCTGTGCCGACGCTTCGTCGCAGCACCGTCGCCGCATGCGACCATCGACGAGTGGGCCGATGCAGCCGGCATGAGCCGCCGTTCCTTCACGCGCGCCTTCCAGCGCCAGACCGGCCTGTCGCTGTCGACATGGCGCCAGCAGGCCTGCCTGTTCGCGGCGCTGCCCAGGCTGGCGGACGGCGAGCCGATCACCAGGGTGGCGCTTGATCTCGGCTATGACAGCGTGCCGGCCTTCATCACCATGTTCAAGCGCATGCTGGGGACCTCGCCGCGCGGCTATATGCGCGGCGCACGCGAGAACGTCGAGGTCGCTCGTCGCCTGATCGGCCCGGTTCGGTTGGAAAGCTCCGCGCCTTAAGGGCAGGCGGGTTTAGTCGAACAGGCTGGACACCGATTCCTCAGTCGCCGTGCGCGAGATGGCTTCGCCCATCAGGTCGGCGATCGAGATGACGCGGATGTTGGGCGCGTCGAGCACGCCCTGGGTCGGCTGGATGGAATCGGTGATCACCAGTTCCTGCAGCTTCGAGCCGCTGATGCGGGCAACGGCACCGCCCGACAGCACGCCGTGGGTGATATAGGCGGTGACGCTGGTGGCGCCGTTGGCCAGCAGCGCATCGGCGGCGTTGCACAGCGTGCCGCCGGAATCGACGATGTCGTCGATCAGCAGGCAATCCTTGCCGGCGACCGCGCCGATGATGTTCATGACTTCCGATTCGCCCGGCCGTTCGCGGCGCTTGTCGACGATGGCCAGTTGCGCATCGAAGCGCTTGGCCAGCGCACGGGCGCGGACCACGCCGCCAATGTCGGGCGAAACCACCACGACGTTGCCGAGTTGCTTGTATTTGGCCTTCACGTCGCGGGCCATCACCGGCACGGAAAACAGATTGTCGGTCGGGATGTCGAAGAAGCCCTGGATCTGGCCGGCATGCAGGTCGAGCGTCAGAACGCGGTCGACGCCGGCGCGGGTGATCATGTTGGCGACCAGCTTGGCCGAGATCGGCGTGCGGCCGGAGGCGCGGCGGTCCTGCCTGGCGTAGCCGAAATAAGGGATGACCGCCGTGATGCGCTTGGCCGAGGAGCGCATGAAGGCATCGATCATGATAAGCAATTCCATCAAATGATCGTTGGTCGGGAACGAGGTCGACTGCAGGATGAAGACATCCTCGCCGCGCACGTTTTCCTGGATTTCGACGAAGATTTCCTGGTCGGCGAAGCGCCTGACCGTGGCTTTGCCCAGCGGGACGTTGAGGTACCGGGCGACTGCTTCGGCCAGCACCCTGTTGGAATTGCCCGCGAAGAGTTTCATGCACGGTTCCTGGTGGAGGATGATGAGGCCTGACGGACTCGCTTGCGCCCTTTAACCGGGCTTTTAGCGGCCCGCGCTGGTATTGCAAGCGCCGAGATCGGGAATCCGCCGGCTAAACTCAAGAAAGCTCCGCGCCATCGCCGGACTGCAACAGGGAGCAGGGGACTTGTGCTGGTTCTTCTTCTCATTGGGCATCGGATTTTCCCAAAACCGTCTCCACTTTGGGGTCCGATGCCTCTAGCCCGCCTTGCCGCCGAGCCAGGCGGCGAACTGGTCGATGGTCTGGTCGGCGATCGCCTGCATGGTGGCCGGCGAGATCCCCTTCCAGCTGTCGCCGCCCGCGCTGGCGCCGGAATTGACCGACGGAGCCTTCTGCTGGCCATTGATGCGGTGCAGCCGGTTGCCAGCGGGGTCATAGACGTCCCAGACATAGATGACGGTGGTGTCGGCGCCTTCCGACATCGTCGAGAAATAGCCTTTCAGCACATGTGTCACGGTCTGGTCGGCGCTGCCGGCGAGAGTGATGCCGCGCTGCCTGGCACGGGTCTGCAACTCCGCCGTCAGAGGTGTCGCAGCTTCCACCGAAGCGCCGACGATCGGCGCGATCTGCAAGCGGGTCTTCGACAGGATGGCAGCGCTTTGGGCTGATGTGACCGGTGCGGCGGCGGTTGCGGGAGCGCCAGACGTGCTGGTGGCGGGCCCGGCCGGAACCGTTGCCGCCGTGTTGCCTGACGTTGCGGGCAGCGTCTGGGTCGACGTCGCCGGCGGGGGGATCGCCGACGGTTCGAGCACGTCCTTTGCGTTGGTGCAGGCGGCAAGAGCCAATGCCACAAGCAATGACACGGTCGTCACATGCGATCGTCTCATTTGCCTTCTAACTCCTTGGCGAAGAACGCCTCCCACTGTGGATTCACTTTACGATCAAGTCGAGATCATGGCGGGACAGCGGCCTGGGCTGGGATTCGGTGGTCAGGTAGGTGCGGCCAAGCGTCATCGCCGTCTCGGTGTCGGAGTCCATGATGATCATATGGGCGAACAGCGTCATGTTGGGCGCGATCGGTTCGGGATTGCCCTGGTAGAACATCGGCATGTCCATCCAGGACGGGGTGAAGCGGGCGCCGACCGAATAGCCGCAGGCGTTCAGCCGGTGCTTGGTCAGGCCGTGTGCCTCCATGGTGCGGGCATGCGCATCGAAGACGTCGCCGAAGCTGTTGCCCGGCATCATCGCCTTCTCGACAGCCAGGAGTGCTGCGCGGGCGGCGTCGAACAGTTCCTGATGGCGCTTCGACACCTTGCCGGTCAGCACCGTGCGCATCATCGGCGCATGGTAGTGGTTGAAGACGCCGGCCCATTCGAGCGTCAGCTGGTCGTTCTTGGTGAGCTTGCGGCGGCGACTATCCGGCCAACGAGTTCATCATCGGCTCCGGCGTCGATGCGCTGCTGTGCCG
>NZ_RZPF01000696.1:0-3472 GCF_004022735.1 Mesorhizobium sp. M7A.F.Ca.AU.001.01.1.1 | reverse complement strand
GTGTTCACCGTCGCCGACCGCGTCATCGTCATGCGGCGCGGGCGCAAGGTCGCCGACAAGACGATTGCGTCGAGCTCGCCCGAGGAAGTCACCGGGCTGATCACCGGCGCTATCGAACAGGTTTGATTTCAAGCGAATTCCACCACGCACAGCAGATGAAGGTCGACGATGGCACTGACAATTGACCAGCCGATCGAGCATAAGCAGCAATCCTTGGCCGCGAGACTGTTTGCCAGCCAGACTTTCTGGGTGGTGATCGCGGTCATCCTTGCCTGCGTGTTCCTGTCGTTTGCCACCGACGCTTTCGCCACCTCGAAGAACCTCTACAACATCACCCGCAACATCACCTTCGTCGCCATCATCGCGCTCGGCATGACCTTCGTCATCATCACCGGCGGCATCGACCTGTCGGTCGGCTCGGTGCTATGCCTGTCGTCGATGGTGCTGGCCGTCACCATGCATGCCGGCTACTCGATCGAGGTCGGCATCCTGGCCTCGATTGCCACCGCGCTCGCCATTGGCGCCTTCAACGGCGTGCTGATCGCCTATCTCGGCTTTCCACCCTTCGT
The DNA here is from genome assembly GCF_004022735.1 of Mesorhizobium sp. M7A.F.Ca.AU.001.01.1.1. Classification (NCBI taxonomy): domain Bacteria; kingdom Pseudomonadati; phylum Pseudomonadota; class Alphaproteobacteria; order Hyphomicrobiales; family Phyllobacteriaceae; genus Mesorhizobium; species Mesorhizobium sp. M7A.F.Ca.AU.001.01.1.1. Next base: position 2,903 of record NZ_RZPF01000696.1, on the reverse strand, counting down.
GGTGACGCTCGGCATGCTGTCGATCGCCCGAAGCCTCGCCATGGTCGCCTCCAACAACACGGTGGTCTTCCAGTTCGGGCCGGACCATGCCAAGCTTCTGTCATTGGGCGGCGGCGCCTGGGTGTTCGGCATCGCCAACCCGGTGCTTTACATGATCCTTCTGGCGCTGATCACCGGCTTCATCCTGCGCTGGACCAAGTTCGGCCGCCATATCTTCGCCATCGGCGGCAATGAGCACGCGGCAACGCTGACCGGCGTTCCGGTGCGCCAGATCAAGGTTGCCGTCTACATGATCTCGGCGCTGTCGGCGGGCATTGCGGGCATCATCCAGACCGGCTGGCTGGGTGCCGTCACCACCAATCTCGGCACCGGCATGGAGCTGCAGGTAATCGCCGCCACCGTCATCGGCGGCGCCAATCTGGCCGGCGGCGTCGGCACCGCCTTCGGCGCCATCGTCGGCGCGGCCCTGATCGAGGTGATCCGCAACAGTCTCGGCCTGCTCGGCATCAATGCCTTCTGGCAAGGCGTCTTCATCGGCGGCGCCATCCTGCTGGCGGTGCTGTTCGACCGCATCCGCAATTTCCGCCGCAGCGACTAGAACCATGATCCCGAAAAGTGGAAACCGGTTTTCTCGGACAAACGGAACCGTTTGTCCGGAGATCATGGTCAAACAAAAGACGGTTTGATGGCCAACTCCCTGTTCAGCCTCGAGGGCCGGCTGGCGCTGGTGACCGGCTCCGGCCAGGGCATCGGCTTCGCGCTGGCTCGGGGCCTGGCCGAACATGGGGCAAGCGTGGTGCTGAACGGCCGCGACGCCGCCAGGATCGACAGCGCCGTCGAAAAGCTGCGCAACGCCGGCTTCAAGGCGCACGCCTCGGTATTCGACGTCACCGATTTTCAGGCGGTCAATGAGGACATTGCCCGCATCGAGGCCGAGATCGGCGCCATCGACATCCTCATCAACAATGCCGGCATACAATTCCGCGCCCCGCTCGAGGACTTTCCCGAGGAGCAATGGGAGCGCCTGTTCAAGACCAATGTGTCGGGCGCCTTCCATGCAGCCAAGGCGGTCGCCCGCCACATGATCCCGCGCGGCAAGGGCAAGATCATCAACGTCGGTTCGGTGCAGAGCGAACTGGCAAGGCCGAACATCGCGCCCTACACCGCCACCAAGGGCGCGATCCGCAACCTGACAAGGGGCATGTGCGCCGATTGGGCCAAACACGGCCTGCAGATCAATGCGATCGCGCCCGGCTATTTCCGCACCGAGATGAACCAGGCGCTGGTCGACAATCCCGAATTTTCCGCCTGGCTGGAAAAGCGCACGCCGGCCGGGCGCTGGGGCAATGTCGACGAGTTGATCGGCGCCGCCGTGTTTCTGGCGTCAGATGCCTCGTCCTTCGTCAACGGCCATACGCTGTATGTCGATGGCGGCATGACGGCTTCGGTTTGAGGTTGGCAATTCTCCCGACCGCCATTCGTTCCAGTGCGTATCGCTCAGTCTGAAAATCCGGCCTCACTGGCCGTCATTCGCCCTCGCCGCCCGCGCGCGTCTTGACGCGGCCCCGAACTCGGCCGCACAATCCCCACTGCAGGCGAAGGGAGGCCAGTCGCCTGCGGGAGGATATACCCATGACGGAAGCGATCAGGCTCTACTGGGGCCGGTTCGGACATGTTTCTATCCTGAATGTCGCAAGCGACTTCGTCACCCATGCCCATGTCGAGGCCCATCTCATCATCTGGCTGGAAGGTACGGCCGGCGAAATGACCATCGGCCGCGAGACCGTCCGGCTTGGGCCTGGAACGGCCGCCGGCATCAACTCCTTCCAGCCGCACAGCCATGTTCTGTCGCAAAACGGGACGCCCGGTCTGTTTCTCGCCTTCTACATCGATCCCGACTGGGCGCGGCGCCGCCGCGACCTGCCTTCGTCGGCGCCGCTGTTTTCACAAGCCGCGATCACGCTGGAACCGTGGCTGCATCAGGCCGCCGCCAATCTGCTCGACCACCTCAGCGACAATGAGAGCGTCGACGATATCGCCAACTACGAGATCGAGCGTTTCATCGATAGCGTGCTCGACGCCGCCGACGCCTCGGCGCCGCAGGAGGCCCGTGTCCGCATCAACACCATGCAGGATTTTCGTGTCCGCAAGGCAATCCAGTTGATGAGAGCCAATGTCTGCGAGCGCATCTGCTTCGACGACGTGGCGCGCAGCGTCGGCCTGTCGCGACCGCATTTCTTCGCTTTGTTCAAGGAACAGACCAATCTGACGCCCAATGTCTACTGGAACACGCTGCGCATGGAGGAAGCGGTGCGGCAGCTGCAATGGTCGCAGGAACCGCTGATCTCCGTCGCCTGCAATCTCGGCTTCACCACGCAGGGCAATTTCTCGCGCTTTTTCCGCGACCATGTCGGCGTGCCGCCGACGCTCTACCGCGAGGCCGCGCGGGCGATCGCCTGAACCAGCCGCCCTTTTTCAGACTCCCCGCCCTTTTTCAGACTCCTTGATAGGCGCTCAAGACGCATTGATAAGCGTCGCTGAAATGGCCGCCCTACCCTTGCACCGGATCGCTTTTGCAAGGGAACATTTTGAATGGCCAAAGTCACCATCTCCAGCGTCATCGACGCGCCGGTCGAAAAGGTCTGGGCGCGCATACGCGACTTCAACGGGCTGCCGGGCTGGCATCCGCGCATGGTGGAAAGCCACATTGAAGACGGCAAGGATGCCACCACAATCGGCTGCGTGCGCAATTTCCAGCTCGCCAGCGGCGCCCGCCTACGCGAAAAGCTGCTCGACTTCTCCGATCAGAATTTCCTGGTCAGCTACTCCATCCTCGAGACGCCGCAGCCGCTGACCAACCACAAGGCGACCCTGCAGCTGCGGCGCGTCACCGATGGCGACCG
>NZ_RZPF01000695.1:0-3473 GCF_004022735.1 Mesorhizobium sp. M7A.F.Ca.AU.001.01.1.1 | reverse complement strand
CCCCCGGGCCGCGGCGCCTCCCCCGAGCCGGCATTGACGGCGAAATCCCGCGCATTCCTGAGATTGGGGATCTTCTTGCGCGCGGCAAGCGACTGCGCCGGGTCGATCTCGGCGACGATCACCGCCGGTTCGTCATGCGCGGCTTCCGCAATGATCCGGCCCCACGGATCGACGATCAGCGAATGGCCGTAAGTCTCGCGGCCGTCTTCATGCAAGCCGCCTTGCGCGGCGGCGACGACATAGGCGCCGTTCTCGATGGCGCGGGCCCTGAGCAGCACGTGCCAGTGCGCCTCGCCGGTCTGGCGGGTGAAGGCAGCCGGTACGGAAAGCAGGTCTGCGCCGGCCAACGCCTCGGCGCGGAAGAGTTGCGGAAAGCGCAGATCGTAGCAAACGGCGAAGCCGAGCTTTGCACCCTCGATGTCGGTGACGACGGCCTCGGTTCCCGGTTCATAGGCGGCGGACTCACGCCAGCTCTCGCCATTGTCGAGATCGACGTCGAACATGTGGATCTTGTCGTAGGCGGCGAGCGCAGCACCATCCGGCCCGAACAGCAGCGCCCGGTTGGCGAGCTTGCCGTCGGCGCGCAGAATGGCGGTCGAGCCGATATGCAGGAAGATGCCGAGCTCCTTGGCCAGCCTGCGCGCGGTCGCGACGACGATGTCCTTGTCCTCCGACGTGAACGATGCGGCGCGAGCTTCCTTGTCGCGGATCAGCGCCCCGGTCATTTCCGGCGTCTGGATGTAGGTGGCACCTAGGCTGGCTGCTTCACGCACCAGCCGTTCGAGATCGACGGCGTTGCGCTCGGGGCTCTCGCCCGAACGCATCTGGATCGCAGCGGCCTTGAAAACACCCATCGTCATTCCCTCAATTCGTCGCGCCGTTGGCGAGCAATTTGTCCAGCCGGCCTTCGGCCTCCAGCTCGTGGAGGTCGTCACAGCCGCCGACATGCGTATCGCCGATGAAAATCTGCGGAAAGGTCGTGCGGCCATGCGCCCGGGAGATCATCTCCTGGCGCAATTCCGGCGAGAAGGAGGCATCGTGCTCGGTAAAGGCGACGCCCTTGCGCTCGAGCAGCCGCTTGGCTGCCGTGCAATAGCCGCACATCATGCGGGTGTAGATCGTGACATCGGTCATGACGAATTTCCGCTGTTCGTTGCCGACTTATATAGTCGCGGACTCGTCCGCCCGAAAGTCCCCCGGCAACACACGCGCAAAGGTCAGCACGTCGACGGCGGCCGCACCTCCCCTTTTCAGCGCCTTGGTGTCGGAACGCACCGTGGCGCCGGTGGTGTAGACATCGTCGATCAAAAGCACCCTGCGGCCGGCGATCTCGATTTCCGCCTCGGCAGGCACCCGGAACGCGGCCCGCACATTCTCCTCGCGTTCGCCGCGCTCCAGCCCGACCTGCTGGCGGGTGAGTTTCACGCGCCGCACCGCCGACGGGGCGAAGGGCAATCCGCTAAGTGCCGAGACCGCCCTTGCCAGTTCCGCCGACTGGTTGAAGCGCCGCCTGAAAAACCGCCGCCAGTGCAGCGGCACCGGCACCACCACATCCGCCTCGGCGATGAGATCGGCACCCGCACGCATCATCCAGCGCGCCATCCAAGGTGCCAGATCCGTGCGATCCTGGTATTTCAACCCTTGCACCATCTGGCGCGCAACGCCGGAATAGGCGACCGCCGCCCGCGCCCGCTCGAAAGGCGGCGGATCGGCAATCGCCTCGGCCGACAGAAAGCCTTCGCCCATATGGTGGGTGAACGGCGTACCCATGACAGGGCACCATGGCCGCTCCAGCAGCCTGAGCTTCGGCCAGCAGGCGCCGCACAGCACGCCCGGTTGCGAGACATGCCGGCGGCAACCGGCGCAGACCGGCGGAAACAGCATCCGCGCCGGCCAGCCGACAACCGACCGGGCCAGGTTCGTGATCCCGATAGACTTGATCTTGGGCATCGGATCGGCCACGTGGTTGCTCCTGCGCGCCACTATATCAACGATCTCGGAGCGTGGACAAACAAAGGATCTGCCCGTTGCAGCCAATAATGGATACCTCTCTGTGGCTGACGCACAAGCGGCGCGCGCTTGCCCGTCCGGTCGACGGCGCGGACTTCCTCATGCGCCGCACGGCCGAGGACCTTGCCGAACGGCTGGGCGCCGTCGAGCGCCGGTTCGGCAAGGCGGCCGTGCTGTTTTGCCAGACGCCGGCGGCGGCCGAAACGCTCGCCGAAAGCGGCAAGGTCGCCGACATTGTCCGCGTCGAGACGGATACGGCTTTCCTGAGCGGTGGCGATGCCGGCCTGATCGCACCGCTCGAAACCGTGCCGTTCGAGTCGGAAAGCCTCGATCTGGCGGTGTCGCTCTTGTCGCTGCAGGCCATGAACGACATCCCAGGCATGCTGATCCAGATCCGCCGTGCGTTGCGGCCGGATGGGCTTTTCCTCGGCGCCTTTGCCGGCGCCGGTACGCTTTTCGAGTTGCGCGAAAGCCTGCTTGCGGCCGAGACCGAGCTTTACGGCGGCGCCAGCCCGCGTGTCGCGCCGTTCACCGACGTGCGCGATGCCGGTGCGCTGCTGCAGCGCGCCGGTCTCGCTCTGCCGGTCGCCGACGTCGAGACGGTGACGGTGCGCTATGCCAGCCTGTTCAACCTGATCGCGGATCTGCGGGCCATGGGCGAGACCAATGCACTCACCGATCGCAGCCGGCGCCCGGGCTCGCGCAAGCTGTTTGCCCGCGCGGCGGAAATCTACGCCGAGCGGTTTTCCGACCCCGACGGCCGCGTCAGGGCAAGTTTCTCGATTGTCTGGATGTCCGGCTGGGCGCCCGACGCTTCGCAGCAAAAACCGCTGAAGCCAGGGTCGGCCAAGGTCTCGCTGAAAACAATCCTGGAGGCGCCCGACGGGCAATGATCCTGCCCCAGGCGCGGGAAAGCCGGATCAGGGAGTGGGTGCGAAAGCGTTCGCAAGCTTGCTGTTGTTGTCGCTGAACAGCCAGATGATCCCGTCGCGGACCTCACCGATACCGCCGACGATGGCCAGCGACAGCACGGCGATGATCACGCCATATTCGACGGCCGTGGCGCCGGTCTCGTCGTTCAGAAAACCCAGCAGCACTGCTTTCATGGCCTCAACCCCTCTGTCCGGGACCTTACAGCCGACCTGTTAAGAAAGGTTAACGGCAAAGGCTTAACAGGCGGTGAAACCGCCGCCTTTGCGAAATCTCTTAACCATGTCAGCAGTCGCCGCTGCTCCGGCCATTGGACCTGATGATGCAGACCGAGCTCGGCTGCGGCTGCAGCACGCTGCGGCGCAGCGTGTAGGTTTCGCGATGGCCGATCGAGCCTGTGGCCGCCATGTCGAGCCCGCCGAAACCGTCACGGGCCGACAGCGAGCGTGTCTGGCTGTCGAGGAAAGGGGTTGCGATCAGCGCCAGCGCCACCGCGGCCGAACCGAACAGAAGCGTTATGCGCAATATGCCCA
>NZ_RZPF01000694.1:0-3481 GCF_004022735.1 Mesorhizobium sp. M7A.F.Ca.AU.001.01.1.1 | reverse complement strand
ACTATGAGGCGCGCGGCCAGAACTGGGAGCGCGCCGCCATGATCAAGGCACGTCCGGTGGCTGGCGATCTGGCCGCGGGCGCTACCTTCCTCAAGGAGCTTCAGCCCTATATCTGGCGCAAATACATGGATTACGCGGCGATTGCCGACGTCCATTCGATCAAGCGTCAGATCCACGCCCACAAGGGCCATGGTGAGATCGCGGTCAAGGGCCACAACGTCAAGCTCGGCCGCGGCGGCATTCGCGAGATCGAGTTCTTCGTCCAGACCCAGCAGCTTATCGCCGGCGGACGCTTCCCTGAACTGCGTGGCCGCGAGACCGTGCCGATGCTCGGCGAGCTTGCGACACGCGGCTGGATCACCACCGAGGCGCGCGATGCGCTCGCCCGCCAGTACTGGTTCCTGCGCCGCGTCGAACATGCCGTGCAGATGGTTGCCGACGAGCAGACCCACACGCTGCCGGAAGATGATGAAGGCTTGGAGCGCATCGCCCGCATGCTCGCCTTTGCCGATGCTTCTGCCTTTTCCCAGGCGTTTCGCGCCTCGTTGCAGCAGGTCGAACGCCACTACGCGGCACTGTTCGAAACAGCACCCGAACTGTCGACAGGCATCGGCAATCTCGTCTTCACCGGCGATGTCGACGATCCCGATACGCTGCAGACCTTGCACGGCCTCGGCTTCCAGCGGCCAAGCGACATCTGCCGCGTCATCCGAGGCTGGCATTTCGGTCGCTATCGCGTCACCCAGTCGGCGGAGGCGCGCGAGCGGCTGACGGAATTGACGCCGGCGCTGCTGCGCTCCTTCGGCCAGACGCGCCGGGCCGACGAAGCGCTGATGCGCTTCGACGAATTTCTCGCCGGCCTGCCGGCCGGCATCCAGCTGTTTTCCCTGCTGCAGTCCAATCCGGCCCTGCTCAAGCTCCTGGCAACGATCATGGGTGCGGCGCCCCGGCTGGCGGCGATCATCACCCGCCGGCCGCATGTCTTCGATGGTCTGCTCGACCCGGCCTTGCTGACGGAGCTACCGGACCGCGCCTATCTGTCGGCACGGCTTTCCGCCTTTGTCGAGGGCGACCGGCTTTATGAGGACGTGCTCGACCGGCTGCGCATTTTTGCTTCCGAGCAGAAATTCCTGATCGGCGTCCGGCTGCTCGCCGGCTCGATCGATCCGGCGCGCGCCGGCCGCGCCTTCTCCGATCTGGCGGATCTCACCATCGAGGCTGCGTTGCAGGCGGTGACGGCCGAATTCGCGGCGCGCCACGGCACCATTGCCGGCGGCGTGGTTGCGCTGCTCGGCATGGGCAAGCTCGGCAGCCGCGAGCTGACCGCCGGATCGGATGTCGACCTGATCCTGCTTTACGACCACGCGCCGGACGCCGAGGAGTCCGATGGCGACAAGCCGCTGGCGCCTTCGCATTACTACACCCGCATGACGCAGCGGCTGATCGCAGCTGTGTCGGCGCCGACGGCGGAGGGCGTGCTCTACGAACTCGACCTGCGCCTGCGGCCATCAGGCAACAAGGGTCCTGTGGCGACCCATATCGATGCCTTCAAGAAATACCAGCGCCAGGAAGCCTGGACCTGGGAGCACATGGCGTTGGCACGCGCGCGCGCCATAGCTGGCGACGCCAGCCTGTGCAGTGAGGTTGAAGCGGAAGTGGCGGCGGTGCTTGGTCAGCCGCGCGACGCCGCAAAGGTGATGGCCGAGGCCTCGGAGATGCGGGCTATGATCGAGAAGGAAAAGCCGCCGCGCGACCTGTGGGACATCAAGCTGATCCCCGGCGGCCTGATCGATCTCGAATTCATCGCCCAAGTCGCTGTCATCACCGGGCAGGTAGGCGCCGGGCCGCGCGTTACCGGTACCGCCGAAATCCTTTCGCGCCTGTCACCGGGCTTCGCCAATGCCGGGGCGAGGCAGGAGCTTTTCGACGCCTATGCGCTCTATCTGGCGCTGACCCAGATGACGCGGCTGTGCCTTACCGGAGCCTTCGAGCGCGACGACGTTCCGCCGGGGCTTTCGGATCTGCTTCTGGCGGTGACCGACCTGCCGGATTTCGGTGTGCTCGAAGCACACCTCAAGGAGACGTCGCAGAAGGTCAGGAAGGATTTCGACCTTTTGCTTCGTGCGGGATGACCGGGAAGCGATCGTCCCTTGGAATCGGGGACGTTTCGTGGTCCTCCAGTCTCATGCAGCTACTCTGTTCGCCGAATCTGCTGCAGCGCCCGGCTTGCGTGAGACTGCAAAATCCGGTCGCGCAGATAGGCATAGAAACGCGGCGGCAGCATGCCATAGTCGAATCGGGACGGTTTGCTCCCCGCGATAGGCCTGAGATCGGGACCCGGCCAGAGGAAATGATTGGTTTCGGTGACGACGATCCATGATGGCGTGTCATCGAGGCCGAGATAGGCTTTGAGGGGCGCAGGTATTTCTACTGCATCGGCAGGATCTGCTGGTGGCGAGTGTGTGACCGGAACGACCGTTATGACTTCACGGCCCTCCACGACCGCGCGGCGACAATGGCGCATGATCGGTTTTTGCGACCTTCTTCGGCACCCTTTTCGTGTTCTCTCACCCAGAGGTAAGAATAGGAAATCACCAGACCCGGGATAGGTTTGGGCAGGCTCACGGTGTCCAGTCTTTGAGCATTGCATCAAGCCCGGCATATTCGCTCGATACGGCGCTTTCGGCGATGGCGTTAAGCGTCTCGTCGTCCAGCTCTTCCACAGGACGGGCGACCCGTCCCTTGACCAAGACCTCGAACATCGCCGCCGACAGGAGTACCGTGTGGGTCCGGCCATTCTTTGTGATTGCGACCGGCGCACGCTGGGCAGCATCCTGAAAACGCCCGACATTCTGCTGGAATTCCGTTGAAGTCACTCGCATGACAAGGCCTTTCTTTTTTATCCAAAATAGATAAAATAGATAACTTTGTCAAAGCGTTTCACCTCGCGTCCACGAGGTGGATCAGGCCTGGGATGGTGATAAAAACTTCACGCTGCAACCTTGACGGCCAGCACGCTCTTCTTCACCGGAATGCGCACCGACACGATAGTGCCGACACCTTCGCTCGACCGGATCTTCAGCGCGCCGCCCTGAAGCTCGGCCAGCGAACGTGAGATGGCAAGGCCAAGGCCGGACCCGGCATGGCTCTTGGAGAACTGGTTCTGCACCTGTTCGAACGGCCGTCCGAGCTTTCCGAGCGCCTCCTTGGGGATGCCGCAGCCATTGTCCTCGATCGTCAGCACCAGCGCGCCGGATGTGTTGCGGGCCCTGACCGATATGTGGCCGCCGTGGCCGGTGAACTTCACCGCATTGGACAAAAGGTTGATGACGATCTGCTTGATCGCACGGCGATCGGCGACCAGCGTCAGCGCATCGGCAATGCGCGTTTCCACGGAGATGGCCTTTTGCGCCGCCTGCAGCGAAACGACGCGTACGGTTTCGCTGATCAGCGCAACCGTGCGCGTCGTTTCCCTGCAGGC
>NZ_RZPF01000693.1:0-3481 GCF_004022735.1 Mesorhizobium sp. M7A.F.Ca.AU.001.01.1.1 | reverse complement strand
CCCCCCCCGGGGGGGGGAGTTTGTACGTTTCATGCCCCGACTTGCCTCACCCGCCCACAAGCGGCATAGATCATCCATGGAAACCTATCGCCCGCGCCGCTCCGTGCTCTACATCCCGGCCTCCAGCGACAAGGCCTTGGCCAAGATCGCGCAGCTTGCCTGCGATGCCATCATCATCGACCTGGAAGACGCCGTCGCTCCGGCCGACAAGATCGCCGCCCGCGAAAAACTGGCCGGCATTTTCGCCGGCCATTCCGAGAGACGCTGCGAGATGATCGTGCGCATCAATGCGATATCAGGCGAATGGGGCGCCGACGACCTGCTGGCTGCCGCAAGCTGCGAACCCGACGGCATCCTTCTGCCCAAGGTCGACACGCCGCGCGACCTGCTCGCGGCCGGCGACGTGCTCGACGATAATTTCGCTCCCCACAGCGTGAAACTATGGGCGATGATCGAGACGCCCAAGGCGCTGCTCAACATCGGCGCCATCGCCGAACTTGGCCGCGATCCGGCCTCGCGGCTCAATTGTTTCGTTGCCGGAACGAATGATCTGGTCAAGGAGACCGGCATTCTGGCGACGCCTGACAGGCGCTACCTCGTGCCATGGCTGATGCAGATGGTGCTGGCCGCACGCGCCGGCGGCATCGACATGCTCGACGGCGTCTCCAACGATTTTCGCGACCTCGACGCTTTCGCCCATGAATGCGCGGAAGCCGCGGCCATGGGGTTCGACGGCAAGAGCCTCATCCACCCGGCCCAGATCGAAGCCGCCAACCGCGCCTTCGTGCCGTCCACGGAAGCGGTGGCCGAGGCACGCTCGGTGAAGGAAGCCTTCGCGCTCGCCGAGAATGCCGGCAAGGGCGTGATCGCGCTGAACGGCAGGATGGTCGAGCGGCTGCATCTGGCGAAGGCCGAAAAACTGCTGGCGAAGGCAGCCGCCATCGGGTCATAAATGCTCGATGGATGCGAGCGGGCTACAGCTACTCACGACAGGAATTGAACAATGAAACTCTACCGCTTTCTGTCCGCTCCGGACGATGCCAGCTTCTGCCACAAGGTGACAGCGGCGCTGAACAAGGGCTGGCATCTGTTCGGCTCGCCGACCTATGCCTACGACAAGAAGGCCAAAGCGATGCGTTGCGGCCAGGCCGTGGTCAAGGATATCGACGGTCAGGAATACGGGCCCGATACCAAGCTGAGTGACTGGTAGATTTGAAAAGCTCCGACGCAGGGTGTGTTGAGATTCAGGTCAGGCCGAGTCGAAAATGGTGGTTTCCGAGAACCGGAGCGGAGCGTACTTTTGGGTACGTGAGCACCGTTCTACCGCGACGCGGTAGAGCGGGGAAGCGCAGGAAGCCATCATTTGCAGGCCGGCATCACCTGAATATCAGCGCACCCTACTCCGCCGCCTCTTCGATCTTCTCCATATCATCGTCCGACAGGCCGAAATGGTGGCCGATCTCGTGGATCAGCACGTGGGTGACGATGTCGCCCAGCGTCTCTTCGTTCTCGGACCAGTAATCGAGGATGGCGCGGCGGTAGAGCGTGATGCGGTTCGGGCCTTCCCCGGTCTGCGGGTTCCAGCGCTCGGCGATGCCGCGTCCCTCGAACAGGCCGAGCAGGTCGAATGGCGTTTCCAGCGACAGATCGTCCATGATTTCGTCGGTCGGGAATTCGGCGATCTGGATGACGATCTCGCCGGTCAGCTTGCGAAAATCCTCCGGCAGATGGGCGTACGCCTCCAGCGCCAGGAACTCCATTTCGTCCATCGAGGGCGAGAGTTCGTCGTGCCAGGTGCGGGTCTTGTAGATGCGGGCCATGCTTTATCCTTTGATCCCGGCATATAGGCTTTCGCACCGGAATCGGCAAATGAACGGGCCGATGCGCCTGCGCCATCCCTGCAGAGAGGAATAAATTCCCCATGACTCTGCTTGACTCTTGGGATGCGCTCTGGAATCTATAGGAACATAACAGGAACAATTGTGAGTGGAAGCTGACCGTCATGGCGATGACCGCCGTGGCGCGGGAGACTGTTTTTGCCCTGCGCCGCCAGATCGCGAAAATCGAGGGAACGCTGCCCGAGCGCTTGGCTGCGCCGGCAGCCGCACCCTTTGATGCTGACGTCAACACTGATCTCACAATCGTCCGGCGTGGCATTGCCGCGGCGTTGCCGGATGCGTTCCTGCCTATCGGCGTCGGGCGCCTCGATGCCGCCCTGAGCGGCGGGCTGCCGAAGGCCGCCCTGAGCGAAATCCATGGGCTTGAAACCCGCGATGCCGGGGCCGTCGCCGGCTTCGCTTTGTCGCTCACCAGCCTGATCCTCAAGCAAACGCCGGGGCTGCCGGTGCTGTGGATCGGCACATCGGAGATTTTTCGCGAGGCCGGCTTTCCCTATGCCAGGGGGCTTCACGCCTCGTTCGGCATCGAGCCGGAGCAATTGCTGTTTTCCGAGGCGCCAAGGCTCGTCGATGCGCTGTGGGTCGCCGAGGAGGCGGCCCGGATGACGGCGCTCGCCGCCGTCATCCTGGAAATCCGCGGCAATCCGCAGCGGCTTGACCTGACCGCGACACGCCGGCTGCATGCAAGGGCGCAAGCGGCCGGCCGGCCGGTGTTCCTGCTGCGGCAGGCGGCTGGGCCCGAACCGACGGCGGCACCCGTCCGCCTCATCGTCGCCTCGGCGCCGGCGGTGCCGCGCGACACCATCGCCGGGCCGCTGGCCGGCTCGATCGGCCGCCCGGCCTTCACCCTCACCATCGGCAAGAGCCGCACGGCCCTGCCTGGACAATTCACACTGGAGTGGAACCCCGATGAACGCGCATTCGACGAAAGAGCGGGCGAGGCAAGAGACCGGGCAAAGAATCCTGTCCCTGTGGTTTCCCTATCTGGCGGCGGAAAGGATCCTGCGCCAGCGTCTGGGGCGGTCCTGGCGTTCCCGGTCGTCGGATCACCCATCTCACCCGCCGCTCGTGATCAGCCATCGCGACCGCAACGCACAGCGCATCTCGGCCCTCGACGAGCGGGCTGAGGCGCTGCACCTGAAGCGCGACATGGGCATCGCCGATGCGCGCGCCATGCATCCGTCGATCGACGTCGTCGAGGCCGATCCGGAAGCCGATCGCCGCCTGCTCGAAGGCCTCGCCGACTGGTGCGACCGCTACACCCCGCTGGTGGCGCTGGACGGGGCAGACGGCCTGTTTCTCGACGTCACCGGCTGCACCCATCTGTTCGGCGGCGAGCGCGCCATGCTGGACGACATCCTGTCGCGCTTCTTCCATCAGGGTTTCGATGTCCGCGCCGGGCTTGCCGCGACGCCGGGTGCGGCCTGGGCGGCGGCACGCTTTTGCGGCGACCGCATCGTTGTGTCAGGCGAGGAGGAGGCGCTGCTGGCGCCCCTGCCGCTGGCCGCGCTGCGCATAGAACCTTCGACCCGCACCAGCCTGGAAAGTGTGGGCCTGCGCACGGCGGGCGCCGTCATGGCGGC
>NZ_RZPF01000692.1:0-3490 GCF_004022735.1 Mesorhizobium sp. M7A.F.Ca.AU.001.01.1.1 | reverse complement strand
GCGCATGGTAGTGGTTGAAGACGCCGGCCCATTCGAGCGTCAGCTGGTCGTTCTTGGTGAGCTTGCGGCGGCCGGCCTTGTAGCGGCACAGCAGCGCATCGACGCCGGAGCCGATGATGAACTCGTTGGCCGGATAGTCGCCGCCGCCGGCGAAGATCGCGCCCTGCATGGCGGCCAGGATCAGAGCTTCGTCGCCGCCTTGCTTGATCAGCGGCAGTGCCGCGTCGAGCGCATCGTCGGAGAGATTGGCGGCCTTCTCGGCCTTGGCTATCTCGGCCGGGCTCTTGAACAGGCGCAGCCGGCCGACAATGCCGGACGCATCGGCGATCTGGCCGAAGGTCTGCAACTGCTCGTCCAGGCGGCGGCCGTTGAAGGCGGTCAGGCCGTGGGTGTCATATTCGACACCGATGCGGGCGCCGAGCAGGTCGAGTTCGTTGAGCAGATTGCGCAGGTCGACCGCGGGATTGGCGCCGTTGCGGTCGGTCCACAAGACGATGTTGTCGATAATCGAGGTCTGACGTGCCTGGCGCAGGTCGGCCGAGCGGGTCAGAAGCACCATCGAACCGTCGGCCTTGACCACCAGGCACTGGAAGAAGCAGAAGCCGAACGTGTCGTAGCCGGTCAGCCAATACATGCTTTCCTGCGCGAACAGCAGGATGGCGTCGAGCTTCTTTTCGGCCATCTCGATGATCAGCCGGTCGCGCCGCGCGTCAAATTCAGATCGTTCAAAATGCAGCGCCATTATTCCCTCTCCAAGACAATTGCCGAAACCTGCCGGCCGTAATCGGGCTCCTTGCGATGCGTGGTGCGCCGATAGGAGTAGAACAGGCCTTCCTCAGCGTAAGTGCAGCGGTCGAGGCCCTCAGCCGTCACGCCTGCCTTGGCCAGCCGGTCAACCGTGTAGCGGTTGAGGTCGAACATCGCATGGCCGGCATTGGCGGACGGAGCGAAATAGAGGATGTTTTCGGCGTCGGATTCGACAAAGCGGGCGACGAATTCCGGGCCGACCTCGTAGTTTCGCGGGCCGATGGAGGGGCCTAGCACGGCGACGATGTTTTGGCGCCGGGCGCCGAGGCTTTCCATCGCCAGGATGGTGTTTTCGAGCACGCCGGTGAACGCGCCTTTCCAGCCGGCATGCGCAGCGCCGATGATGCGCGCCTGCGCATCAGCGAACAGCACGGGACCGCAATCGGCGGTCGAGGCGCCGATGGCGATGCCCGGCCGATCGGTGACGATGGCGTCCGCCTTGGGGCGCTCGCCGGCAAAGGGCTCCCTGGCAATGACGACATCGGGCGAATGGATTTGCCAGGCGGTCAACAGATGGCTTGCCGGCACGCCCATCCAGGCAGCGACACGGGCGCGGTTCTCGGCAACCAGCGTCTGGTCGTCATTCGATCCGGTGCCGATGTTGAGGCCCTGATAGATGCCGCCGGAAACACCGCCGACGCGGGTGAAATAGCCGTGGCGGATGCCTTGTGCCTGCGCCTCGTCCAGCAGCGGCGACCGAACGGGATCCGGTTTGGTCTGATTCAGCATGCGGGCGTTGTTGTCCGTGTGGGCGGTTTCGTCAAGAAGAAGGTGCTTGGTCGAGAACAGGCTGCAAAGCGCGGACGGGAGATTGGGAGGGGCGGGGGTAAAAAGTCAATCCGCCTCGGCAAAGGGCCGAACCGCCACGCCGCGAGGCAGCACCGCAAGCACCTTGAACAGCTCGCCCATGGCTTGCGGCCCGGCGAGGCGCTCGACGTCGCCGGCGATCCTTTCGCGCGCCGCCTGACCGGCATCGGCGCCAAGGCGGCCGGCGCGCTCGAGGATGCCCATGCCGAGCAGGAAGTCGCCCTGTGTCGTCAGATGGGCTTCGAGGCCATGTGCACGCGCGATCGCGGCAAGGGCGGCGAAATCGACGTGGGACGTGAGGTCGGCCTCACCGGGATTGGCCAGCACATCTTCGTGATCGTGGCTGCGCAAGGCCTGCAGCGTGTCCCCGACACCCGGCTGGAAATGGCCGTAATCGAGAAACAGGCCGGCGCCGCCATGCCTGGATATGCGCTCGGCGATTGTTGCCATCAGCGCGGTGCGGGCAGGTGCCACTTCGGCGATCGCGCCTTGCGGCGCGTGAGCGGCATCGGCGGGCAGCAGCGTCGGGTCGACCGAGCCGGCGCCGGCGAAGAAGCAAAGGTCGTTGGTCTCGTCGAGGCCGACCATGCGCTCGCGCCAGCCGGCGCCGGCGCGGATGAACTGGCGGATGGGAACGGCGTCGAACAGTTCGTTGCCGACGATGAACAGCGATTGTTGCGGCAAGGTCTCGATGGTTTCGTGCCAGCCAACCGCGAAGGGTGTGACGCCAAGCGTCTTTTTTTGCACCTCGGTCAGGCGCGGGCTTGTCTCGATCATGGCGAAGGTGGCGCCGTTGGCCAGGTCAGGATCGAGCCGCGACAGCGTGCGCAGCATGTCCTTCATCAGCGTGCCGCGGCCGGGTCCGATCTCGGCGATGGTGGCCGACCGCGACCGGCCGCCCGCCAGCCAGGCTTGATAAAGCCACACGGCGACCAGTTCGCCGAACATCTGGCTGATTTCCGGCGCGGTGATGAAGTCGCCGCCCGCACCAAAGGGCTCGCGCGTCGTGTAGTAGCCGTCCGCCGGGTCGAACAGGCACAGCGCCATGTACTCGTTGACGGGAAGCGGCCCCAGGGCCTCGATCAGGTCGACGATGCGGGTCTTCAGCCGTGTCATGCCGGCTGCGGCTGTGCCACCGGCTTGGCGGTCAGCATCGCCCAGATGCCGGCCAACACCATCGGCGACGACAGGATCATGCCCATGGTCAACCAGTTGGTGCCGAGGAGATAGCCGAGCTGCTGGTCGGGTTCGCGGAAGAACTCGACGAAGATACGCGACAGGCCGTAGCCGCAGATGAAGGCGCCGCCGACGAAGCGCGGCGTCTTCAGCTTAAGGCGCGAATGGGTGAGGATGCGCAGCACGAGGAACAGCACCACGCCCTCCAGAAGCGCCTCGTAAAGCTGGCTCGGATGACGGGCAAACGGCCCGCCATTGGGGAATTCGAACGCCCAGGGCACGTCGGTTGGCCGGCCCCACAGCTCGGAATTGATGAAGTTGGCGACGCGCACCAGGCCAAGGCCGACCGGCACGCCGGCCGCCACGACATCGAACAGCGACCAGGTGCGGATGCCGCGCTTGATGGAAAACAGCGTCATGGCGAGGATGACGCCGAGCAGGCCGCCATGGAACGACATGCCGCCCTGCCACACGGCGAAGATATCGAGCGGGTGCGCGATGTAGCGCGCCAGATCATAGAAGAGCACATAGCCGGTGCGGCCTCCGAGCACGACGCCGATGGCCGCCCAGACGATGAAATCGTCGAGATCCTCCGGCTTCATCGGCAGGACGCCGTTCGGCCACAGCCTGGCATTGGCGGCGAGCCGCTTGGCATACCACCAGGCGAACAGGATGCCGACGATATAGCCGACGCCATACC
>NZ_RZPF01000691.1:0-3509 GCF_004022735.1 Mesorhizobium sp. M7A.F.Ca.AU.001.01.1.1 | reverse complement strand
CCGTGAAGGCGTTCACCGTACTTGGCAAGCCGGCGGCGGCCGGCGTGGCGGACAATGACGGCGCTTCGGGTTCGGGTGCGGCAGCCGCGACCGGCACGCCGCCGCCATGATAGGTCGCCGCCTCGGCCGAGGCCGGCCCCGGCGCGTCGAGCACGGCGCGGCATTCGCTCGGCAGGTTCGCCATCGTCATCAGGTCGCGTGCCTTGGGGGCATCCGGGTTCTTGTTGGGCCGCCACGGCTCCTGCGTGAACCACCAGGCCAATGGCTTGCCGCAACCGTCATCGTCCGGCGTCGCTTCCTGCGCCTTGCAGCCGGGGGATCCCGGCTGACAGCCGATGCGCATGTGAAAATGATAGTCGTGGCCCCAAAACGGCCGGATCTTGCGCAGCCAGCCGCGGTCGCCCCTGACGGTGTCGCAGAGTTTCTTCTTGATGCCCGGATTGACCAGGATGCGCTCGACCTGGCTGTAGCTCGCCGCCCGCTTCAGAAGCCTTGTGTGCGCCGGCGTCCACAGCGCGTCCTTCACCAGATGGGTCTTCTCATCGACCATCAAGGTGGCGCTCATCGATTCGCGCTGCGCCATCGACAGCGGGCGGCTGGGCATCGGCGTCAGCCAGATGTCGGCGTCGAGCCCGATCTGGTGCGAGGCATGCCCGGTCAGCATCGGGCCGCCGCGCGGCTGCGAAATGTCGCCGATCAGCAGGCCCGGCCAACCATCGGCTGCCGCGTCGCGCGACAATTTCTCGATCACCGCGATCATAGCCGGATGGCCCCAGCGACGGTTGCGGGACGGCCGCATCACCTCCCAGGTCGGACCGTCCATGGGAATGGCGACGCCGCCGGCAAAACAGCCCTTGGAATAGAAGCCGATCGATTGCGCCGCGCTCGCGGCTGGCAGTTTCTTGGCGCCGAACAGGTCTTTTGCCCGTTCCTCGGCCGCGGCCGGCCGTACGGCTAGACCGGCAAGGACGAACAGGCCGAGAGCGGCCGCCAGCCTGAATTTTTTGCCGAGAGATGGCTGTATCGGTGTTTTCATGAAACCGGATCCCCACCAGGCCGAATCATAGCATGCAACGCGGAACGCTTCGATCGATAGAGCGGTTCACCGAAACGGTGAACCGCTCTATCTCTGTTTTGACGCAATCCCGGACGGAGAACCGTGTCACACTTTTCCTGGAATTGCTTTTAGCGCTTCATCGGGCTGCGCGCCTCGCCGTCGCGCCAGTCGCCGCTCGCCCACATATGGTCGAAGGCGGCGCGGTAGTCCGGAAAGCGCAGGGAATAGCCCGCCGCCTTGATCGCCGCGTTGCCGACGCGCTTGTTCTCGCCATAGAAGGACCGCGCCATGGGCGAAAGTTGGGCGGCGTCGAAAGGAATCTCGGGCGGCGGTTCGATGCCCATCAATGATGCGGCATAGGCGACGACGTCCTGCGGCGGCGCCGGCAGATCGTCGGTGACGTTGAAGATGCCGCCTTTATTGCCTTGGATGAGCTGCCACAGGGAGCCTGCAATGTCGTCGCAATGAATGCGGTTGAACACTTGGTCGGGCTTGACCAGCCGCCTTGCGCTGCCGTTTTCCAGATTGAGCAGGGCATTGCGGCCCGGCCCGTAAATGCCGGAGAGTCGCAGGATCGCCACCGGCCGGCGAATCTCGCGGCCCAGCTCCAGCCAGTCCTGCTCTGCCGCCACCCGCATCATCGAACGCTTCGACACCGGCCGGCATTCAGCCGTTTCATCGACCCAGGCGCCGTCATAATTGCCGTAAACCCCGACCGTAGAGAGATAGCCGATCCATTCCAGCGCCGGCATTTGAGCGATTGCCTCTCGGGCGGCACCCAGCACGGGATCGCCAGCCTCCTCCGGGGCGACCGAAATCAGCAGATGCGTTGTCTTTTCCAGTGCATCGCCGATTTCCTCGGTCAGCGCACCGTCGAACAGCAGCGGGGCGATGCCGGCCTGCCGTAGCGTCTCGAATTTTTCCGGCGAGCGTGTCGTGCCGAAGATCGTCGCGGCGCCTTTGTTGGCCCGAGCAAAAGCCCTGCCGGAATAGCCGGCGCCGAAGATGAATATCTGCTTTTCGCTCATGCATTCGCCCTGGTTGGCCGCGCCAGACGCCATTCGTCGCGCACGGCTTCGTCGCTCTCGGTTTTCAGGCCGAGGGCTGCCCTTTCTGAATATTCGGCATCGGGCACCAGCCGCGCCAGCGCCCAAATTGCCGCGCCCCGCACCAGCTGCGAGGCATCGTCCAGCAAGGCGCGCACAGTGTCGGCAAGAGAGGCATCGCCGGAATTGCCGGCGGCGATCAGCACGTTGCGGATGAACCGATCGCGGCCGATGCGTTTTATCGGCGAACCGGAGAAGAAAGCGCGGAAGGCCGCGTCATCGAGACCCAAAAGGTCGGCGAGCGGTGGTTCGCGCAGATCATCGCGCGCGGCGAGTTTTGCTTCCGAAGCCGCCCGGGCGAATTTGTTCCACGGGCAGGCGGCTAAACAGTCATCGCAGCCATAGATGCGGTTGCCGATCTTTTCGCGGAATTCGTGCGGAATCGGCCCCTTGTTCTCGATGGTGAGATAGGAAATGCAGCGCCGCGCATCGAGCCGGTAGGGCGCCGGAAAAGCATCGGTCGGGCATGCGTCGAGGCAGGCGCGGCAGGAGCCGCAATGGTCGATTTCGGCGCGGTCGGGCACCAGTTCAGCGGTGGTGAAGATGGTGCCGAGGAACAGCCAGGAGCCGTGCTCGCGGCTGACCAGATTGGTGTGTTTGCCTTGCCAGCCAAGCCCGGCGGCTTCGGCCAGCGGCTTTTCCATGACAGGTGCGGTGTCGACGAACACCTTCACGTCACCGCCGGCGCGGGCAACGAGCTTGCCGGCGATCTCCTTCAGCCGGCCTTTCATCACATCGTGATAGTCGCGGTTTTGCGCATAGACCGAGATCGCGCCGCGGTCGCGCTTGGCCAGCACTTCGCGAAGATCATGGTCGGGGCCGTAGTTCATCGCCAGCACGACGATCGAGCGTACCTGCGGCCAGAGGGCCGTTGGTTCACTGCGGCGTTGCAGCGTCTCGGCGATCCAGTCCATTGAGCCGTGAAAGCCATCGGCGACGAATTCGGCCAGGCGCGCCGGCGCCAGCGGGATCGCATCGGGGGAGGTGACGGCGACGGCATCGAAGCCGGCGCGCTGCGCCTCAGCGTCGATCAGCGCGCGCAGTTTTGCGGCGTCAGAAGTCGAGGTCCGCATAATGCGACACCGGTGACAGGCCGCGCACCCGGTCGGTCAAAAGCGGCCGGAAGGAAGGCCGCGACTTGACCCGCGTGTACCATTCGCGAGCAGCGCTGTGCTCGCGCCAGTCTATCTCGCCGAGATAATCGAGCACCGACAGCGTCGCCGCGGCCGCGAGATCGGCATAGGTGACCCTCGAGCCGGCCAGCCAATGGCGGGTGCCGGCCAGCCAGTTGGTGTATTTCATGTGCTGGCGGATGTTGGCGCGCGCCGCACGGATCGCGCCCGAGT
>NZ_RZPF01000068.1:0-13682 GCF_004022735.1 Mesorhizobium sp. M7A.F.Ca.AU.001.01.1.1 | reverse complement strand
GCTATACGCTGGCCGATGCGAAGACCGGCGTGGTGATCGCATCCGGCAAGCGTTCGATCACCTCGTCCTTCGACAGGCCGCGTCAGGAATTCGCCGCATACCGGGCGCAGATCGACGCCGAGAATCGCGCGGCGCGAGAGTTGGCGGAAGCGCTGCAGCTGTCCATTGCCCAGGACCTTGTCCGGCACGGCAAGACCGGCTAGCGCACCTCATCTGCTTCACGAAAACGGTCTGGCGCCCCAGGCATGACGGGATGATCGTGGGATCATGACCAGATTCCCGAACAGAGCCAGATTCTGAACAGAGATTGGCCGAAGAGACCCATCGGCCTGCTATGGCACAGCGAGTAGATCGCGCCACCGCGGTGGGTGCGGCGAGGCGACGATCGTGCCGCGTCGCTCGCGAAGATTTTGGCGCTCAGGATCGTAGGCGACCCATCCGGGAAGCAACTGTTAACCACTCGCTCCCTATTGCTCGGCAGACATTTCAGAGTGAGTCTTGAGAATGGAAGCCAAGCGTTTTTCCCGGGTCAATTTGTCGACGGCCGCACCGCCTGATGATCCCGAGGGGAAGCGCTTCGAGAGCATCGGCGACAGGGGTGATCAGCGAAGTTCTTCCGCCGCAGGCGCCCTTGATCGTATGGCTCGCAAGGAGCCGGACGGTCGGCAGCCCGCCACACGCCAGGCCGGCTATTCCGCGCCTATGGTCGATCTCGGCGGCAACAAGCGGCCCTATATGGAGCCGCGGAGTGGCTCGGACGACACGCCTTCGAAAATCGGCGATATCGAGAGCCCTGCCTGGCAGGAATATTTCTTCCTTGCACCCAACGTGCGTTTTACACGCACGCCGGATTATGAGGCCAGGAAGCATCATCCGCAGCACGAGCGTGTCGTCGAACACGGCGCGACGCGCCCGGCACAGCAAGCCGTTGCGCAACCCATGGTCGGCAGGGCGTCCTCCGCGCCCTCGCTCCTGGCATTGCCGGCGTCGGTGAAAAGCCCTGCCTCCCAGCCGCAGACCGGGCACGCCACGCAAGGGCCACTGCCGCCGGCTGCTGCTTTTGTCCCGTCCGTGCGCGCCAGGGAGAGGGTGCCAGCCGTTGCGCCGGTGCCGCCGAGGACGGTCGCAACGAGACGGGCATCCGCGCGTGCGTCCGTTGCTCCGGGCGCCCCGATCAAAACCGAAAGGCTGCGCTGGCCCTATCTTTCGGATCATGCCTTCTTCGAGGCTATGGCACCCTATCTGGTCGACGTTTCGCCGCCGGCCCGGCAAACCGGTTCAGCGTCGCCTGCGCCGCTCGCCGCAGCGCCAGTCACCACTATGCCGATCGACATCCGTCCGACGACAGGGACCGATGCCACCGCCTTGTTTCGTGTCATCGACTGCCTGCCGGGCCAGGCCTTGAAGCCGTTGCCGGATGTTTGGCCGGCCAATTCGAACCAGGCCGTCGCCCAACCTGACGTGCCGGCGAGCAATGCGCCGTCGCCGGTCCAGCCTGTCGCAATTCCAGCCGCCAAAAGCGTCGCCGTTTCCGCGCCGGCCGCGCCAAGTGCGAACGTCCCTGCCAAGGCCGTTGGCGCCCGCTCTGCACGCTTGCCTGGGGCTGGAAAGGTCGTGCTGTCAACCGCGGGCGATCCCTATGAGCTTCCCTCGGAAGAGCTGTTGCAGCAGCCACCGGAGGGACAAGGCTTCTACATGTCGCAGGAGCGGCTCGAGCAGAACGCGGATCTGCTGGAAAGCGTGCTCGAAGACTTCGGCGTGCGTGGCGAGATCATTCATGTTCGTCCCGGCCCGGTCGTCACGCTCTATGAATTCGAGCCGGCGCCGGGCGTCAAATCTTCTCGCGTCATCGGGCTTGCCGACGATATCGCCCGCTCCATGTCGGCGATTTCGGCGCGCGTCGCCGTCGTGCCCGGCCGCAACGTCATCGGCATCGAGCTTCCGAACGAGATGCGCGAAACCGTCTATTTCCGGGAACTGATCGAATCCGAGGGCTTCCGCAAGACAAGCTGCAAGCTGGCGCTGTGTCTCGGCAAGACGATCGGGGGTGAGCCGGTCATCGCCGAGCTGGCGAAGATGCCGCATCTGCTCGTGGCCGGAACCACCGGCTCCGGCAAGTCGGTCGCCATCAACACCATGATCCTGTCGTTGCTCTATCGGCTGAAGCCGGAAGAATGCCGGCTGATCATGGTCGATCCCAAAATGCTCGAACTCTCTGTCTATGACGGCATCCCGCATCTTCTGACGCCCGTCGTCACGGATCCCAAGAAAGCCGTCACGGCGCTCAAATGGGCGGTGCGCGAAATGGAGGACCGGTATCGCAAGATGGCGCGGCTCGGTGTGCGCAACATCGACGGCTACAACGAGCGCGCCGCCCAAGCCCGCGACAAGGGCGAAACCGTCGTCATGACGGTGCAGACCGGCTTCGAAAAGGGCACCGGCGAACCGCTTTTCGAACAGCAGGAAGTAGACCTGGCGCCGATGCCCTACATCGTCGTCATCGTCGACGAGATGGCCGACCTGATGATGGTCGCCGGCAAGGAGATCGAAGGCGCCATCCAGCGTTTGGCGCAGATGGCGCGTGCTGCCGGCATCCACCTGATCATGGCAACGCAGCGTCCCTCGGTCGACGTCATCACGGGCACGATCAAGGCCAATTTCCCGACCCGGATTTCCTTCCAGGTGACGTCGAAGATCGACAGCCGCACCATCCTGGGCGAGCAGGGCGCCGAGCAGCTGCTCGGCCAGGGCGACATGCTGCACATGATGGGTGGCGGGCGCATTTCGCGCGTGCATGGGCCGTTTGTCTCCGACGCGGAGGTAGAGCACGTCGTGGCGCATCTCAAGGCGCAGGGCCGGCCTGAATATCTGGAAACCGTGACCGCCGACGAGGATGAGGAAGAAATCGACGAGGACCAGGGCGCGGTCTTCGACAAGGGATCGGTTGCAGCCGAAGACAGCGATGCGATCTACGACGAGGCGGTCAAGGTGGTGGTGCGCGACAAGAAGTGTTCGACCTCCTACATCCAGCGCCGCCTCGGCATCGGCTACAACCGCGCCGCATCCCTGGTCGAGCGTATGGAAAAGGAAGGATTGGTCGGCGCACCCAACCATGTTGGCAAACGCGAAATCATCATGGGCCGGCGCCAGCCGGCGACCGTGCCTGAGGATGACGGCGCGGACTGAGCGACCCCGGCCGTTATGGGATCATGCTTCAGGGGATGCTTCAGCTGCGGGTCAAGCTCGTGAATTCCATCACCTATCCCAGCCTAAACCTTAAGCATCTACACTAGCGGTTAGTGACGGCCTTTCCAATGCTGACGACCACATAGGATAACCAGCCAATGACATGCCCGAAGAAATAGATGCACAGTCCCAAATATGTAAGCAACGCAATCACAAATAGCTTCTCACCTAACGCAACATTCGTCACGAAGCCTTGAGGCAACAGGGCAAGAATCCAACCGAAGTGAAGGCCCCAGCTACACCCCCATTGACCACACGTCCGGTTGGCACTCAGCACCGTTGCGCCAAGCCACACGACCGAAATCACTATGAAACTCACCCACGAATAACGTTTGTCCCGAATGAGGCCGTAGATTGAAAATGCCTTTGCGAAAGCGAGTCCTATTGATGCAAGAACAGAAAAGGCGATTGAGATTAGAAGGCTCATGTTCGACCCAGTAGCTAAAACATCGAAGCTACAGCCAGCACCTTTACAAAGGGTTCGACCAAGTCATCGTTTTTTAAGTTCGTCGAAGGGCATCTCTCTAGCGTGATATCCAGGGTATGCTTCAGCAGCGTGTCGATCTGGTGAACTCGATCAAATATCCTGTTTTGAACTTGTCGCTCTCGATTTCAGCTGGATGCAATGCTGCGATGCAGTAAAGCCAAAAGAGCTAGTGCAAGGCACCCAAAAACAAAGACATGGAAAGTCACCCCACCCGCAGCACATAAAAAAGACCGGTTGCCCGGTCTTTTTTCACTGCAAGCGCATTGGCTTCAGCCGATCGCCATCTCAGCCAATCGATTGGCCGGTCTTGGCCCAGTCGGCGAGGAAGGCGGCGAGGCCCTTGTCGGTCAGCGGATGGTTGACCAGGGCCTTCAGGGTCGCCGGCGGCGCGGTCACGACATCGGCGCCGATGAGTGCCGCCTGCTTGACGTGGTTCACGGTGCGCACCGAGGCGACGAGGATCTCGGTCTGGAAATCGTAATTATCATAGATCTGCCGGATTTCCTGGATCAGCTCCATGCCGTCGATGCCGATGTCGTCGATGCGGCCGACGAAGGGCGAGATGAACGAGGCGCCGGCCTTGGCCGCCAGCAGCGCCTGGTTGGCCGAAAAGCACAGGGTGACGTTGACCAGGCGGTTCATCTCGGTGCGGATCGTCTTGCAAGCCTTGAGACCGTCCAGCGTCAGCGGCACTTTGATGCAGACATTGTCGGCGATCTTGGCCAGAACCTTGGCCTGCTGCATCATCTCGGAATATTCGGTGGCGGTGACTTCAGCCGAAACCGGACCCTTGACGATGTCGCAAATCTGTTTGGTGACCTCGGCGATCTTGCCGCCGGATTTGAGGATCAGCGACGGATTGGTGGTGACGCCGTCGAGCAGCCCCAGATCGTTCAGCTCACGGATATCCTTGACGTCGGCGGTGTCGACAAAAAATTTCATGGCGGGTCTCCTGAAGATTTTCATGTGCATGTCATGCACATTTGGGGTCGGCCTTTGATCTAGACCAAAGTCAGGGCAAGGTCACGCCTCATGATCGAAGATTCGCCCTTTGTCGCAGCCGCACCGGTGCTGGTGCCGATGCCCGCCGAACGCCCCTACACCTACGCCGTGCCGGCCGGCATGCGCGTGGTGCCGGGCTCGATCGTGCGTGTGCCGCTCGGGCCGCGCCAGGTCGCCGGCATCGTCTGGGATGGCGCGGTCGAGAAGGTCGACGCGAAAAAGCTGCGTCCTATCGAACAGGTCTTCGACTGCCCGCCGATCGACCGCGCGATGCGCCGTTTCGTCGACTGGGTGGCGCAGTACACGCTATCGCCGCCCGGCATGGTGGCGCGCATGCTGCTCAGGGCGCCGGAGGCTTTCGACCCCGAACCGTGGATCGAGGGGTTGCAGCGCACGCTTCTCGCACCTGACCGGATGACGGGCGCCAGGCAGCGCGTGCTGGAGACGGCCGAAGGCGGCCTTGCCTGGACGCGCTCCGGCCTCGCTCACGCCGCCGGCGTGTCCTCGACGGTGATCGACGGCCTGAGGGCGCAAGGCGTGTTCGAGACCGTGATGATCCCGCCGCGCCCGGTGGTGGCCGCGCCCGATCCCGGCTACGCTATTCCGGAACTGATGCCGGACCAGGGCGCCGCGGCGCAGATGCTGCGCGCCAATGTCGCAGCCGGCGTGTTCAACGTCGCGCTGCTCGACGGCGTCACCGGATCCGGTAAGACCGAGGTCTATTTCGAGGCTGTGGCGGCTGCGCTCGACCAGGGCAGGCAGGTGCTGATCCTGCTGCCGGAAATCGCGCTGACGCATGCCTTTCTCGAGCGCTTCCAGCAGCGCTTCGGCGCCAAGCCGGGCGAATGGCATTCCGACCTGCCGCCGCGGATGCGCGAGCGGGTTTGGCGGCAAGTGGCGGAGGGCGGCGTGCGGGTCGTCGCCGGCGCGCGCTCGGCGCTGTTCCTGCCGTTCAAGGAGCTCGGCCTTATCGTCGTCGACGAGGAGCACGACCCTGCCTACAAGCAGGAGGACCGCGTCTTCTACAATGCGCGCGACATGGCGGTGGTGCGCGGCCATATCGGCAGCTTCCCCGTGGTGCTGGCGTCGGCGACGCCGTCGGTCGAAAGCCGGGTCAATGCCAGCCAAGGTAAATATAACAGGGCGGTGCTTTCCGCTCGCTTCGCCGAGGCGGCGCTTCCGCATCTGAAGGCGGTCGACATGCGGCGTGCGCCGCCGGCGCGTGGCGGTTTCCTGTCGCCGGTGCTGCTCGACCAGATGCGCCAGACGCTGGAGAGGAAGGAGCAGTCGCTGCTGTTCCTCAACCGGCGCGGCTATGCGCCGCTGACCCTGTGCCGGGTCTGCGGCCATCGTTTCGGCTGCCCGGTCTGCTCGGCCTGGCTGGTCGAGCACCGGTTTCGCGGGCAACTGGTCTGCCATCATTGCGGGCACAATGAGCGCCGCCCCGAAGCCTGCCCGGAATGCGGCACGCTCGATCATCTGGTCGCCTGCGGACCGGGTGTCGAGCGCATCGCCGAAGAGGTCGTGACGCATTTCCCCGACGCGCGCACCATCGTCTTGTCGTCAGACCTGATGGGCGGCGTGCGGCGGCTGCGGCTGGAGCTGGAGGCGATCGCCGACGGCGAGGCCGATATCGTCATCGGCACGCAGCTCGTCGCCAAGGGCCACAATTTCCCTAATATGACCCTGGTCGGCGTCGTCGATGCCGATCTCGGCCTTGCCAACGGCGATCCACGCGCCGCCGAACGCACATTCCAGTTGCTCAGCCAGGTGACAGGCCGCGCCGGCCGCACCGGCAAGAAGAGCCTTGGACTGCTGCAGACCTTCCAGCCCGACCATCCGGTGATGCGGGCGATCGTCTCCGGCGACGCCGAGGCTTTTTACGAGCGCGAGATTGCCGAGCGCGAACGGGCCGCCCTGCCGCCCTTCGGCCGGCTCGCCGGCGTCATCGTCAGCGCGGTGACGCGAGCGGAAGCCGAGGGCCATGCACGCGGCCTGCGCCGCGCAGCACCCGAGGCGTCAGATCTGTTCGTGCTGGGTCCAGCCGAGGCGCCGCTGTCCCTGCTCGGCGGCCGCCACCGCTTCCGCCTGCTGATCCAGGGCGAACGGCGCGCCGACATGCAAGGTTTTATCAGGGCCATGCTGGCCAACGGGCCGAAGCAACGCGGCTCGGTCCGGGTGCAGGTCGACGTCGACCCGCAGAGTTTTTTGTAAGGTTGCGCTTTCAGCGATAGGTTGCCCGCAAGCCAGCGAGATGTGGAAACTCATATGAAGACCCTTGGCCTGCTCGGCGGCATGAGCTGGGAATCGACCGCCATCTACTATCGCCTGCTCAACGAGATCGTGCGCGAACGGCTGGGTGGGCTGCATTCCGCGAAACTGCTTCTGTGGTCGTTCGACTTTGCCGAAATCGCCGAGCGGCAGCATCACGGCGACTGGGACGGTGCCGGCGTGCTCCTCGTAGAAGCGGCGCGCAAGCTTGAGGCCGGCGGCGCGGAAGGTCTGCTTTTGTGCACCAACACCATGCACAAACTGGCCGATCAGGTGCAGGCGTCGGTGTCGATCCCGCTGATCCACATCGCCGATGCCACCGCAGTGGCGGTCAAGCGTGCCGGAATGCAGCGTCCGGCGCTGCTGGCGACGCGCTTCACCATGGAGCAGGATTTCTACAAGGGCCGGCTCGCTGACAGATTTGGCTTGGACCCCGTGGTGCCGGATGCGGCCGGGCGCGACATGGTCCATCGCGTCATCTACGACGAGTTGTGCCAGGGCATGGTCAAGGAGACTTCAAAGGCGGCCTATATCGCCGAGACCGAACGCCTGCGCCGCGAAGAGGCGGCCGACAGCGTCATCATGGGCTGCACCGAGATCACCATGCTCATCGGCCAGCAGGATTTCGACATCCCGGTCTTCGACACGACGCGCATCCATGTCGAGGCGGCTGTGGAATTCGCGCTCGGTTGATGCGCGCTGCCTAAAGTACCTGGACCCATCTGGCGCGGGGGCTTTCCTCCGTTAGAATGCCCGGAATTTCAAAACAGGCATCTCGAGGGGACAAGATGGATTTTGCGCTTCCATGGCCGACGAGCCAGGGCGAATGGCTGGCTTGGTCGAGCGCCGTCTTCACGGTGCTGCTCGGGCTTTTGTTCTTCCTGGCGCCGGGTCTCGCCTTTCGTGCCCTGCGCCTGCAGGTCAAGCCAGAGAAGGCTGCGGCGATCGCCGAGGGGCGCGGCAGGATGTCGGGCTTTTATCTGGGTGTCGGCCTGTGCTGTATCCTGCTGGCGCAGCCGCTGATCTACATGGCGCTTGGCTTCTCCTGGCTGTTCACTGCCTTCGGCCGGCTGCTGTCGATGATGTCTGATGGCGCCAACACGCCTTTCAATTGGGTTTCCATTGTGCTGGAATTGGTCCTGGCGGCGTTGCCGCTCGCCTTCGCCTTCGGCTTTCTGCCCTGAATCATTGGGTATTCCGCGATCGAAGACGGGCGACTTTCGCCGGATGCGACAATAGTGCCTGAAAACCATGCGGAACGACGCATTGCGGTCTTAAAATGCCTGTGCTAGACGGCAATCGACTTTCGGCCGGGGATAGCGGAAGCCGCGCCTCCGTGCTCGAAAAAATGCAGTAAGGTCAAAGATTTAGCCAGAGTTTTTGCTCGCGCCAACAATCTACGGCCTGTCAGACAAGAGAAAAGACGGTCCGTGGCTCAATCGTCATCGCCAATCTCAGGTGTCGCAGAACGCTATGCGGGTTCGCTGTTCGAACTCGCCCTGCAGGCAAATTCCGTGGCCAAGGTCGAAGCCGACCTCAACAGTTTCGAAATCATGCTCGCGGGCAGCGCTGATCTCACCCGGCTGATCAACAGCCCGGTGTTCTCCAGCGAGGACCAGGCGAAGGCCATCGCGGCGATCGCCGACAAGGCCGGGATCACCGGCCTCACCGGAAATTTCCTGCGCGTCGTCGCCCGCAACCGCCGGCTGTTCGCCATTCCCGGCATGATCAGGGCGTTCCGCCAGATATCAGCCGAACACCGTGGCGAGACCGCTGCTGAAGTGACGTCGGCTCACGCGCTGACGGCTGTCCAGCAGACCGAACTCAAGGCGGCGCTGAAGAGCGTTGCCGGCAAGGACGTGGCTATCTCCGTCACCGTCGATCCGTCGCTGCTCGGCGGGCTGGTGGTCAAGATGGGCTCGCGCCAGATCGATACGTCGCTCAAAACCAAACTCAATTCGCTCAAGCTTGCACTGAAAGAGGTCGGCTGATGGACATCCGCGCCGCGGAAATTTCCGCAATTCTGAAAGACCAGATCAAGAATTTCGGCAAGGAGGCCGAGGTCTCCGAAGTTGGACAGGTGCTGTCCGTCGGTGACGGTATCGCTCGTGTCTACGGCCTCGACAATGTCCAGGCCGGCGAGATGGTCGAATTCCCCGGCGGCATCCGCGGCATGGCGCTCAACCTCGAAGCCGACAATGTCGGCGTCGTCATCTTCGGCGCCGACCGCGACATCAAGGAAGGCGACATCGTCAAGCGCACCGGCGCCATCGTCGACGTTCCCGTCGGCCCAGGCCTGCTCGGCCGCGTCGTCGATGCGCTCGGCAATCCGATCGATGGCAAGGGTCCGATCAAGGCAGTCGAGCGCAAGCGCGTCGACGTCAAGGCGCCCGGCATCATTCCGCGCAAATCGGTGAACGAGCCGATGTCGACCGGCCTCAAGGCCATCGATGCGCTGATCCCGGTCGGCCGCGGCCAGCGCGAGCTGGTCATCGGCGATCGCCAGACCGGCAAGACCGCCATCATCCTCGACACGATGCTCAACCAGAAGTCGGTGCACGACAACGGCCCCGAGAAGGAAAAGCTCTACTGCGTCTACGTCGCCGTCGGCCAGAAGCGCTCGACCGTCGCGCAGTTCGTCAAGGTGCTGGAAGAGCGCGGCGCGCTCGAATACTCGATCATCATCGCCGCCACCGCTTCCGACCCGGCGCCGATGCAGTTCCTGGCGCCGTTCGCCGGCTGCACCATGGGTGAATATTTCCGCGACAACGGCATGCACGCGCTGATCAGCTATGACGATCTGTCGAAGCAGGCCGTCGCCTATCGCCAGATGTCGCTGCTGCTGCGCCGCCCGCCGGGCCGCGAAGCCTATCCGGGCGACGTGTTCTACCTGCACTCGCGCCTGCTCGAGCGCGCCGCCAAGCTCAACGACGATCTGGGCGGCGGGTCGCTGACCGCTCTGCCGATCATCGAGACGCAGGCCAACGACGTGTCGGCCTACATCCCGACCAACGTGATCTCGATCACCGACGGCCAGATCTTCCTCGAAACCAACCTGTTCTTCCAGGGCATCCGTCCTGCGGTGAACGTCGGTCTATCGGTGTCGCGCGTCGGCTCGGCCGCGCAGATCAAGGCGATGAAGCAGGTTGCCGGCTCGATCAAGGGCGAGCTCGCGCAGTACCGCGAAATGGCGGCCTTCGCGCAGTTCGGCTCGGATCTCGACGCTGCCACGCAGCGCCTGCTCAACCGCGGATCGCGCCTGACCGAACTCCTGAAGCAGCCGCAGTTCTCGCCGCTGAAGACGGAAGAGCAGGTCGCGGTGATCTTCGCCGGCGTCAACGGTTATCTCGACAAGCTGCCGGTCAACCAGGTCGGCAAGTTCGAGCATGGCCTGCTCAGCCACATGCGTGCGGCCGGCAAGGACGTTCTCGACGCCATCCGCAAGGAAAAGGCACTGTCGGACGATCTGCGCGCCAAGCTGAAGGCCGAGATCGACGCTTTCGCCAAGACCTTCGCCTGAGCGAAGCGACAAGACGGGATCAGGTTTGAAGCATGCCTTCATTAAAAGACCTTCGTAACCGTATCGCCTCGGTCAAGGCGACGCAGAAGATCACCAAGGCGATGCAGATGGTCGCCGCGGCGAAGCTGCGCCGTGCGCAAGAGGCTGCGGAAGCGGCGCGCCCCTATTCGGAGCGCATGGGTTCCGTGCTGGCCAACATCACCCAGGCGATCGGCGGCGGTGGCGATGCCCCGGCGCTGATGACCGGCACCGGCAAGGATGATGTGCATCTGCTCGTCGTCTGCACCGCCGAGCGCGGCCTGTGCGGCGGCTTCAATTCGCAGATCGCCCGTCTTGCCCGCGACCACATCCGCAAGCTTTTGGCCGACGGCAAGCAGGTCAAGATCATCTGCGTCGGCAAGAAGGGTTTCGACATCCTGCGCCGCGACTACGCGTCGCTGATCATCGATCGCGTCGATCTGCGCGAGGTCAAGACACTCGGTTTCGTCAATGCCGATGCCATAGCCAAGAAGGTCATCCATCTCTTCAACGAGGGCGGCTTCGACATCTGCACGCTGTTCTATTCGCAGTTCAAGTCTGTGATCAGCCAGATCCCGACCGCGCAGCAGATCATTCCGGCGGGCGTTGCTTCGGCTCAGGCGGAAGTGACGGATGGCGGCAACGCTGTCTATGAATACGAACCGGAGCCGGGCGAAATCCTCTCCGATCTCATTCCGCGCAACATCTCGGTGCAGGTTTTCCGGGCACTGCTCGAAAACGCGGCCGGCGAGATGGGCGCCAAGATGAGTGCCATGGACAATGCGACGCGCAACGCCGGCGAGATGATCAACAAGTTGTCGATCACCTATAACCGCCAGCGGCAGGCGCAGATCACCAAGGAACTGATCGAAATCATTTCGGGCGCCGAGGCGCTCTAGGCGCGGTCCACGGGTTTTTTGCCCGCGACCGGACCGCGTGAGAAACAAAGGACGAAAAAGGGTAAAGACGATGGCGAAAGCAGCGACCCCCCAGAAGGCAGCCCCCAAGGCCGCAGCCGCGAAGGCAGCAGCCCCCGCGAAGGCGGCAAAGGCTCCAGCAGCAGCCGCGAAGGCGGCCCCGGCCAAGGCAGCAGCACCGGCGAAGGCCGCAGCTGCCAAGACATCGGCAGTGGCCAGCAAGGCAACCGGCGTTGTCGGCAAGGTCCGCCAGGTCATCGGCGCCGTCGTCGACGTGCAGTTCGGCGATCACCTGCCGGCGATCCTGAACGCGCTCGAGACGACCAATGTCGGCAACCGTCTGGTGCTCGAAGTCGCCCAGCACCTGGGTGAAAACACCGTGCGCTGCATCGCCATGGACTCGACCGAAGGTCTGGTTCGCGGCCAGGAAGTGCGTGACACCGGCGCGCCGATCACCGTGCCGGTCGGCCCGGGCATGCTCGGCCGCATCATCAACGTCATCGGCGAGCCGGTCGACGAAGAAGGCCCGGTCGACGCGATCGAAATGCGCTCCATCCACCAGCCGGCTCCGACCTATGTCGAGCAGTCGACGGAAGCACAGATCCTGATCACCGGCATCAAGGTGCTCGACCTCCTGGCTCCCTACGCCAAGGGCGGCAAGATCGGCCTGTTCGGCGGCGCCGGCGTCGGCAAGACCGTGCTGATCCAGGAACTGATCAACAACATCGCCAAGGCGCATGGCGGCTATTCGGTGTTCGCCGGCGTCGGCGAGCGCACCCGCGAAGGCAACGATCTGTATCACGAGTTCATCGAATCCGGCGTCAACAAGAAGGGCGGCGGCGAAGGCTCCAAGGCCGCGCTCGTCTACGGCCAGATGAACGAGCCGCCGGGCGCGCGCGCCCGCGTCGGCCTGACCGGCCTGACGGTTGCGGAGTATTTCCGCGACCAGGGCCAGGACGTGCTGTTCTTCGTCGACAACATCTTCCGCTTCACGCAGGCGGGTTCGGAAGTGTCGGCTCTGCTTGGCCGTATCCCGTCGGCGGTGGGCTATCAGCCGACGCTCGCCACCGACATGGGCGCGTTGCAGGAACGCATCACCACCACCACCAAGGGCTCGATCACGTCCGTGCAGGCGATCTACGTGCCCGCCGACGACTTGACCGATCCGGCGCCGGCGACCTCGTTCGCCCACCTTGACGCGACCACGACGCTGAACCGCGCCATCGCCGAAAAGGGCATCTATCCGGCGGTCGATCCGCTGGATTCGACCTCGCGCATGCTCGACCCGCTGGTCGTCGGCGACGAGCATTACGGCGTCGCGCGCCAGGTGCAGTCGATCCTCCAGCGCTACAAGTCGCTGCAGGACATCATCGCCATCCTGGGCATGGACGAGCTGTCGGAAGAAGACAAGCAGACCGTGGCCCGCGCCCGCAAGATCGAGCGCTTCCTATCGCAGCCCTTCTTCGTCGCCGAAGTGTTCACCGGCGCGCCGGGCAAGCTGGTCGACCTCGCCGACACCATCAAGGGCTTCAAGGGCCTCTGCAACGGCGACTACGATCACCTTCCGGAAGCTGCCTTCTACATGGTCGGCGGCATCGAGGAAGCGGTCGAGAAAGCACAGCGCCTCGCGGCTGAAGCGGCGTAATCAAGCGAATAGCGAATAGGGAGTAGCGAATAGGGAATATGGGCCGGCGAATTCTTCTTCTGACTACTCGCTGCTCGCTATTCGCTATTCGCTAAATTGATCATGGCTGAAGCTTTCAAGTTCGAACTGGTCTCGCCGGAGCGCCTGCTTGTTTCCGAGCAGGTTGAATCCGTCGTCATTCCGGGCGCCGAAGGCGAGATGACCGTGATGGCGCATCACGCGCCGGTCATGACCACGATCAAGCCGGGTGTCGTCACCGTGAAGACCGCAGCGGGCGGCGAAGAGCGCTATGTGGTGTTCGGCGGCTTCGCCGACATCGTTCCGGCCGGCTGCACGCTGCTGGCGGAATCGGCTGTCGCGGTGAAGGATGTCGACCGCGCCGATCTCGCGCGCCGCATCCAGGAAGCCAAAGAAGACGCCACTGATGCCAAGGACGACGAGGCTCGCAGCAAGGCGGAACAGTTCCTTAGCCAGCTCACCACGCTGGAAGGCGCCATCCTGCCGGCTTGAAATTCGGTTCGATGAAAGAGTAAAAAGCGGGGCCTTGCCTCGCTTTTTTGTTTAAATGCCCAAGGC
>NZ_RZPF01000690.1:0-3510 GCF_004022735.1 Mesorhizobium sp. M7A.F.Ca.AU.001.01.1.1 | reverse complement strand
CATCAAGGCCACCAATGCCGCATATGAGGCCAAGCAGCTCGCTTTCGATGCGCGCGAGCATCGCGACGGCGGCCATGTCCAGCATCTCGTCATCGCTTTGGTCAGGCCCTGATCCTTCAGCCTGGCGTCTTGCCGGCCTGGACAATGGCCGCGGTCGCGGTTTCATGTTCGTCGAGCGGCTTTTGCTGGTTCAGCCTGAGCGAGAACTCCACCATGACCGGGAGGTGATCCGAGCCGGTGTCTTCCAGCCGTGTCGCCGAATGGATAGTCACGCCGCCCTTGCTGAAAACCTGGTCGATCGGCAGGCCGGCGAAGCGCCGCAGGAAAT
The DNA here is from genome assembly GCF_004022735.1 of Mesorhizobium sp. M7A.F.Ca.AU.001.01.1.1. Lineage (NCBI taxonomy): Bacteria > Pseudomonadati > Pseudomonadota > Alphaproteobacteria > Hyphomicrobiales > Phyllobacteriaceae > Mesorhizobium > Mesorhizobium sp. M7A.F.Ca.AU.001.01.1.1. The sequence goes on along the minus strand of NZ_RZPF01000690.1, from coordinate 3,182 downwards.
CCGGCAGCCTGATGTGGATCCAGGTCGGGCCGGCGGAAGGCATGACGGTCAGCCCGCCAAGCGCCGCGACCCGCCGCACGGCGGCACTCCATGGGGCGGCATTGCAGTCGCCCGCCATGATGGCCGTCTCGCCGAGCGCGGAAAGCGGCTCCGTCAACTCGCCGATCTGCCAGTACTGCTCGCGTGGCCAGGGCCAGCTGAGATGGATCGCGGCGACATCGACGTCGATGCCGCCGAAGTCGACGGTCGCTGTCGCCATGGCACCACGCCTTTCGCAACGCGCCTCGGTGCCGGCGGCAAAGGGCCGCCGCGAGAGCAGCGCGACGCCGAATATCTTGTTAGGGTAAGGACAGAGGATCCGGTATGGATATGCGCTGCTGATATAGCCAAGCTCGGTCGCCCACATCGCCGACACCTCGTCCAGGGTGATCACGTCGGGATTGGTCCGGCCGATCAGCGACAGCACCTTCTTCGGGGTTGGATTGTCGTAGCGCAGGTTCATCTGCAGCAGCTTGTAGATCGCGCGGTCTTCGTTCTTGGCTTCATAGGCGGCCTGAACCGGCCACAAGCGGGAGAAGGACAGCGAGCCGGAAGTGGTGGCGAAGGCCGCCACGGCAAAAAGCAGTGCCACGGCCGCTTGCAGTCGAAATGTCGTGGCCAGCAGCGGCAACGCGCAAAGCGCCATCAGCACGGCAAGATGGACGCGGAAATGCGAGAAGGAATCGAAGGCGGGATGCAGCGTTCCGAAAAACCCGGCCACCAGCGCGATCGAACAGGCCAGCATTGCCAGGAATGCAACCGAAATCAGCAATGTCCCGAAGCCCGCTCTCTCCATGCCGCCTGCTTATCGGCAGTAATGCGGCTCAATCAAGATGACGAAATGCCCATGCGATGCGTGGAACCGGCCTACTGGAACGCCGTTTCCGAAAAACTTCTGAGCTTGCGCGAATGCAACCGCTCCATCGGCATTTCCGCGAGCTTCTCCATAGCCCTGATGCCGATGGTCAGGTGCTGCGCCACCTGGCGCTTGTAGAATTCGGTCGCCATGCCGGGCAGCTTCAACTCGCCATGCAGCGGTTTGTCCGAAACGCACAGCAGCGTGCCGTAGGGAACACGGAAGCGGAAGCCATTGGCGGCGATGGTCGCCGATTCCATGTCGAGTGCGATGGCGCGAGATTGCGACAGACGCTGTACCGGCCCACGCTGGTCGCGCAGTTCCCAGTTGCGATTGTCGATGGTGGCAACGGTGCCGGTGCGCATGATGCGCTTCAGGTCGTAGCCGGAAAGGCCGGTGACTTCGGCGACGGCTTCCTGCAACGCCACCTGGATCTCGGCCAGCGGCGGGATCGGCACCCAGACCGGAAGATCGTCGTCCAGCACGTGGTCCTCGCGCACATAGGCATGCGCCAGCACATAGTCGCCAAGCGCCTGGGTGTTGCGCAGGCCGGCGCAGTGACCGAGCATCACCCAGGCATGCGGCCTCAGCACCGCAATATGGTCGGTGATGGTCTTGGCGTTGGAAGGCCCGACGCCGATATTGACCATGGTGATGCCGCCATGTCCCGATTTCTTCAGGTGATAGGCCGGCATCTGCGGCAGGCGCGGCGGTGCAACGCCTTCGCTGGGCGCGCTCTGCCCGCCCTTGGTGATGACATTTCCCGGCTCGACGAACTCCGTGTATCCGCCGCCGCCATTGGCCATCAGGTCGCGGGCGCGGGCGACGAATTCGTCGATGTAGAACTGATAGTTGGTGAACAGCACGAAGTTCTGGAAATGCTGCGGCGTGGTTGCCGTATAGTGCGACAGCCGGTGCAGCGAATAGTCGATGCGCTGCGCCGTGAAGGGCGCCAGAGGCCTCGGCTCGCCGAAGGCGACTTCGAAGGTGCCGTTGGCGATCTGGTCGTCGGTGCCGTCGAGATCGGGCACGTCGAACAGGTCGCGGATCGGCCGCTTGATGCGCTCTGCCGTCGCGCCGTCGACATGGGTGCCTTCAAGGAAGGCGAAATGCAGCGGGATGGGTGTGGTCGATTCCGACACCGTGACCGCAACCCCATGATTGCGCATGATCAGGCGCAACTGCTCGACGAGGTAGCTTTCGAACAGGCCCGGCTGGGTGATGGTGGTGGAAAAATGCCCAGGCGTCGGCATATGCCCATAGGCCTGGCGCGAGTCGATCTGGGTGAATGAGTTGGTGGTGACGCCGATCTCCGGATAGAAGGCCCGGTAGCGCTTGCCATTATCACCGCCTGCTGCCGCCAATTCTGCGAAGGAGTCGCGCAGGAACCTGGTGTTGCGATCGTAAAGCGCCTGCAGTGCCTTGACGGCCTTTTCAGCGCTATCAAAGCTTTGCCGGCCAAAAGGCTCCGGCATGACGACAGATTCGATGGCTTGTGGGTAGATTCGCTTTTCCATGGCTCAATATAGAGACTTGGATCGGCACTTGGGAGGGGTGTCGCGACCGAAGGCGGCCAAAGCGCCGTTTTTCTTCAACCGCGCTGCAGGCTGACCAGAAGCACAAAGCCGACGCCGGACTTCTTCAGGGCCGGTGCGTCGATCGTCGAGCCGGCGTCAGCGCGCATCATCGGCACGGCCAGGACCGGAGCGGCCAGAACCGTCAGGATAAGCGCCGCCCGCGGCAGAAGCCGAAGGGTCTTGAGAACGTTGGCGGCGATGCGGTTCATGGCGTTCAGCTTTTCTTTTCGAGGTCTTGGTTTCTTTGTTCAGTTGCGAAGATGGGTGGGGCAGGCGAGGCGGCAGGTTCTGGAACTGGCTTCGTCCCAGGCGCGGGCCGGACGGCCCGCTTCAGCGACGAGGATGGCGAAGAACATTCCAAACAGGCTCACCAGCAGGCAGACGATGGTGAAGCGGCGAGCAAGCATTGGGTCGGTCTCCTTCAACACGCCGGAGAATGCCCTGATGCAACTGAACCGGCTCTGATGGCGGCGTTCATCTGCGGTTCAAGATGATTGACGGGGTTTCGACGGCGCCGGCGTCGGTTGGATAGCCGCCGGCCTCCATCGAGCATCACCGGCGCAGGATGTGTCGACAAAACGAAAACGGGGCCCGTCGGGGCCCCGTCATCAGGTCGGAAAGATGCGCTCGATCAGAGCTTGTGCCAGGTCTGGCTCTTGCAGATCAGCCCGCCGAGCACGCAGCCGCTCATCTTGAGAGAGGTGCCCGAC
>NZ_RZPF01000689.1:0-3512 GCF_004022735.1 Mesorhizobium sp. M7A.F.Ca.AU.001.01.1.1 | reverse complement strand
AGGTCGGGACCGAGCCGCTCGCTGGTGCCCGGGTCGTCGGGAAACAGGTTTTCCAGCGACGTGTCGAGCTTGTCCGAGATCGCCTCCGCGCTCCACTGCGTCTCGTTTTCGAACCAGTCGCCTTCGCGGGCGGCTTGCGGCTCCGCCTCGATCTTCTGCGCCTGGTCGCTGGCGGCATCGTCCTGCGGCTCGGCGCGCTCCAGCAGCGGATTGCGCTCGATTTCCTCGTCGATGAAATGCTCGAGTTCGACATGGGTGAACTGCAGCAGCCGAATCGACTGCATCAGTTGCGGCGTCATCACCAGCGACTGCGATTGTCGTAGCTGTAGTTTGGCCGCCAACGCCATGGTTCGGTTTCAAACGCCTCGTCTACGCATCCGGACTTCCGGAAAGGAATTTTGCAGCCGGCCATAGAAACTGGCCCGGCTTTTGCTTGTCAAGGCAATTGGTAGCAAAACTCGCTTACCGGAGCGTTATCTCGGAGCAAAATCGAGGAAAAAGCGCCGCGCGAACCGCAAAAATCGTGTCAGGAAACAAATTTCACGCTCAGAGGGTGAAACCCTCGCCGAGGTAAAGTCGCCGCACATCCGGGTTTGCCACCACTTCGTCGGCCCTTCCATGGGTCAGCACCTGGCCGGCATGGATGATGTAGGCGCGGTCGATGAGGCCGAGCGTTTCGCGCACATTGTGATCGGTGATGAGGACGCCGATGCCGCGCGCCGTGAGGTGGCGCACCAGTTGTTGAATATCCGCGACGGCGATCGGATCGATGCCGGCGAAAGGCTCGTCGAGCAGCATGTAGGCCGGACGCGTCGCCAGCGCTCGCGCGATTTCCAAGCGTCGCCGCTCGCCGCCCGAAAGCGACATGGATGGCGCCTTGCGCAGATGGCTGATGTGGAATTCCTCGAGCAGTTCGTCGAGATTGCGCTCGCGCACCTTGCGGTCCTTTTCGACCACTTCCAGCACGGCGCGGATATTCTGCTCGACATTGAGGCCGCGGAAGATCGATGCTTCCTGCGGCAGATAGCCGATGCCGAGGCGTGCACGACGGTACATCGGCATCGACGTGACATCGAAGCCGTCGATCTCGATCGTGCCTTCATCCACCGGCACCAGGCCGGTAACCATATAGAAACAGGTCGTTTTGCCGGCGCCGTTGGGGCCGAGCAGTCCAACTGCCTCTCCGGCGCGCACGCCGATGGTGACGCCGCTGACGACCTTGCGGCCCTTGTAGCTCTTGGTCAGCCCCTTGGCGATCAGGGTTCCCTTGAACTTTCCCGCATCGACGGTCACCGTGGCCGGCGCCGAAAGCTTGCCGGCGGCCCGTCCCGGAAGACGCGCCGTCAGCGACGACAGGCTGGCCATCAGGGGTTCGTCGCTCCCGATTTCGGCGGCGGCGTGATCGACATCTGGACACGTTGCCCAGCGCATGGATCCACCTGAGCCAGCCCGCTTTTCATCTGCACGGTAAGTTTGCAGCCCACCAGAACGTTGTCGTTTTGCGACAGAACGACCTTTTTGCCCGAAAGCACCAGCACCTGGCTCTTCATATCGAAGCTGCCTTGATCGCCGGTCGCGATCTGCGCATCCGACTTGATATAGACCTTGTCGGAGATCTCCAGGTGGTCGATGTTGGCCGAGCCCGTCATCGCCGCACCCGCGGCCTCCGTGCCCTTGGCAGCGGCGTTGGGGTCCTTGACGTAGTAGACCGTCATCTTGCCGGCCTTCATCAATGTCGGCCCCTGGACGACGCTGACATTGCCCGTGAAGATGGCGACACTGTCGGCCTGGCGGACTTCCAGCTTGTCGCTCTCGATCTGGATCGGCTTGTCGCCGGACAGTTTGAGGCCTGATTGACTGGTCGTCTGCGCCCATGACGGCACGAGTCCGAGCAGCAGCAACGCTGAAGTTGCAGCCGCGAGCCGCGTCGAACTACTGAGCCGCATTGGTTTCTCCGCTGTTTCCCTGTGCCGCCTTCAGGGCGGCGGAATCGATGTTGACGCGCACTTTGTTCTCGAAAACCAGAATCTTGCCATTGTCCTGGACCGACATCGTATCCGCCGTGATCCGCGACCCGCCACGGCTGACATCGACGGGATCTCCTGTCTTCATAGTGCCTTTGCCCATGTCGAGGAAGACCGATTTGAACTTGGCCTGCATGCCGTCGGTCGTGGTGATCGTCACGTCGCTGGTCAGGTTCATCGTATTGCCGTCGCGATCGTAGGTGCCGTGCGAGGCCTTGACCGCCGCCACATTGTCGGACGCGATCGGCACCTTGGCGTCGATGCCTTCCAGCTCGATGATACCTTGCGTGCTGACATCCTGAATGGCACGCAGCGCCGTCATCGAATAAGGCTGCTTCTGCTTGGTGAAACCGTTGAGCTTGGGATTGGCCATCACCAGCTTGCCGTTGGAAAAGGCAGTGCCTTCCGCCTGAATCTTCACCGAGACGGGTGCGGCGAGATAGGAATAGACCGGGAAAGCGACCGCTATCAGTGCTGCGGCCACCGGCACGGCAAATTTGAGAACGCGCACGCGGCGCGAATGACGCTGTGCACGGTCGAAAGCATCGCCGCGCGTCCGGCCGTCCGCCGGGGGAGCCAACACCGCCTCGGCGTCGGTCGGTTCAATCGGTCGCGCTAACATTCACTGCTTTCTTCTAACCCTGCCCGCCCTTGGGCACCGCCTATAGGTGGGACGCCGGCGCTTTCAAGCAAGCACAAGCCCACGAAAACTGCAAAAATGTGACAGCCGCCTTTGTACAGACGAAAACGAAGTCCGCACAACTGCGTGTTCTCCATAGCAGAAACAGACACGCGGCGTAAAATTTATCAGCCATCGGTCTCGTCGCCCGACCTGGTGGCGATTGCACGAATATGTGAGCAGACCGACGCCTGGAGAGGGCCCGACCCGGCCCCGTCGACTGCCGACGCGGATAGCCACCTCACGTCCAGGCGCCGACTTGTCTCGCCATGCGCAAAAGAGAACTGCTTCCAGATGGGAGGATCATGGTCTAAAAGCGTCTCCTCCCGCCGACTGAAAGGCTGACCATGGCACTGAGAGCCGACGACCTGATCGACCGCCGCCGTTTGCGGCGCAAGCTGACATTCTGGCGCGTCGTCGCCATAGGCATCATAGCCCTTGGGGTGATTGCGCTTTCAACCTGGTTCTATGGCGACGATTTCGGCGGCTCGACGGTCGACCATATTGCCAAGGTCAAGATCGAAGGCACGATCACCGAGGACGAGGAACTGATCAAGCGGCTGGAAACCATCCGTCTTTCATCGAAGGTGAAAGGCGTGATCCTGTCGATCGATTCGCCTGGCGGCACCACCGTTGGCGGTGAATCGATCTATGAAGAAGTGCGCAAGCTGGCCGCCGACAAGCCGGTGGTGGCGGAAGTCGGCACGCTCGCCGCATCGGCGGGCTATATGATCGCCAGTGCCGCAGATCACATCGTTGCCCGCAAGACCTCGATCGTCGGCTCGATCGGCGTGCTGATCCAGTATCCC
>NZ_RZPF01000688.1:0-3514 GCF_004022735.1 Mesorhizobium sp. M7A.F.Ca.AU.001.01.1.1 | reverse complement strand
TGCTTGAACTGTTCGGCCTGCGCGATGCGGTCGAGGCGCATCTCAACCGCAGCGTCGCCAGGGCCAAGCCGCCGATCGCCGTGCGCATCGCCGACACCAGCGACGGCGGCGCCGACAGCCTGTCGGAGCCAGTGCGGACCGCGCTCTACCGGATCGTGCAGGAAGCGATCAACAATGCCGTTCGCCATGCCGCGCCGCACCGCATCGACGTGCTGCTGGCGTCGACCGCGAGCGTGCTGCGGGTGATCGTGACGGATGACGGCCAGGGCTGCGGCGCCGTTGACCCGGCCGCGTATGGCGGCATCGGCCATATGCACACGCGGGCAGCCCTTATCGGGGCGCGGCTGCGCATCGGCCAGGCCGGCCGCAAGAACGGCGGCACCCGTGTCGTCGTCGAGATCGACCGCCAGCCATTACGGGAACTGGCGGCGGCTGCAACAATGCCTGGCGAACTCGCCGTATCGGAGGCCATGTGATGCTTGTGATGATCGCCGAGAATGACGGGCTGCACCGTAGCTTCGCGCGGCGGACGGTGGAGCAATTGTGGCCCGGTGACGTCGAGGTGATCGAAGCGAGCGACGGCGAGGACGCCATCAACCTGGCGACTGAGCGCGAGCCACTGCATGTCGTGCTCGATTTGCAGATGCCGAAGGCGACGGGAATCGAAGTTGCCAGGGCGATCTGGAACCGCCGCGCCGGCACGCACATCCTGTTCTGGTCGAATTTCGCCGACGAAGCCTATGTGCGCGGCGTGGCGCGCATCGTCCCGCCCGGCTCTGTCTACGGCTATGTGCTGAAATCGGCGACGGAGGAAGGCATGCGGTCCGCCCTGCGCGGGGTTTTCCGCGAAGGCCACTGCATCATCGACCGCGAGATCCGCGGCATCCAGCATCGCGTTCAGGACAAGTTCGAGGGCATCACCGACGGCGAATATGAAAGCCTGATCGACATCGCGCTCGGCCTGACCGACCGGGCGATCGCGGCACGTCGCGGCCTGTCGATCCGTGGTGCGCAGAGCCGCATCAAGCACTGCTACGACAAGCTCGGCATCGTGCCGGCGGAGGACGGCACCGGCGATGCTTCCGTGTTCAACTCGCGGACGCGGGCGATCTATCTCGCCATGGCGCGCGGCCTGATCAACATCGACGCACTGCGTCGCGAACAGGACCGGCTCGACGCCTGGCTGGCGGAGCACTGAAACAGCGGCGGCCACAAGCCGGAACATCGGAAGGTCCGGCGCATTGCTAGTGAACGCCAACTCAACGCCTGCGGATCCGAAGTGCGACCCTCATTTGCAGATTCATGGCACCTGGTGCGCGAAAGCGTCGTCGGTTTCATCGACGACAATGCGCTCAGCCATGGTGCGGCGATGGCCTTTTATGCCGCCACCTCGCTGGCGCCGATCTTGCTGATCGTGGTTGCGATTGCTGGTCTCGTCTTCGGCCACGATGCCGCACAATTGGCCTTGTCCGCGCAGATATCAGGGCTGATGGGACCGGAAAGCGCCGATCTCCTCAAGACTGCGCTGGAAAGTGCATCCGGCAGGCTGTACGGCACCTGGGCCGCGATCATAGGGCTGGTCACCTTGCTGGTAGCCGCTTCTGGCGTCTTCGGCGAAATGCAGCAGTCGTTGAACACAATCTGGAAGATCGAACCGCAAGGCAATTCCCTGTCGCGTCTGGTGAGGGCACGGGCCGCCAGTCTGGGGTTGGTGGCCGCACTCGGGTTCCTGTTGCTGGTCTCTCTCATCGCAAGCGCTGCGATTTCGGCACTGGGCGCTTTCATCAACGCCCATCTGCCGTTCGGAACGATCATACTCAGCGGGATCAACGGCGTCGTTTCGTTTGTGCTTATCGCCGTGATGTTTGCCGCCATTTACAAGGTTTTGCCCGATCGAACCCTGGAATGGCGCGATGTGGGAATCGGCGCTGTCGGAACCGCGGCCCTGTTCACATTGGGAAAATCGCTTATCGGCTGGTATATCGGCACCAGCGCGATTGCGTCGTCGTACGGCGCCGCCGGCGGACTGCTCGTGATTTTGCTCTGGGTTTACTACTCGTCGGAGATTTTCCTCCTCGGCGCCGAGTTCACGCGCGCCTATTCCGTTCGCCACGGCAGCCGGTCCGATCTGAAGAGGTTGGTTCACAGCCCTTTGTCCGTGCAGCACGGCTCAGCTCGAACACAACAGGAGTCCAATGCTGCTGGCGTGGTCGTGCTTGTGGCGGTGGCGTGCGCGAGCGCAACCTTGACCGCGCTTTTGCGAAGTGTTCGCCGGCCCTGATCTGACGTCGCCGGTATTCTACGCTCGATAGGCACGGGCGACTGTGCAAATGCACAGTCGCCCGTGCGCTTTGACCCGTATCGGCTCGTCGGGACCGCGCCTACGCTCTGCCCCAACAAGAAGACTGTATCGGGAAGCGCTCATGCCATTCGTCACCATGCGGAGTAGCACGGCTGTTCGCGCCGGGAGCCGATGATGTCGGTGCCGGCGCGTGCGCGCCATTCCGGTTTCGACGATGTCGTCGGCGATGCGCCGATCGAAACGCTGGCGAGCGGCTTCGGCTTCCTCGAAGGGCCGGTCTGGCATCCCTATGAGAAATGGCTGGTCTTCTCCGACATTCCGGAAAGCCGGATGTATCGCTGCAGTGCCGAGGGCGAGATCGAGCTGTTCCGCGAGCCGAGCCATAAGGCCAATGGCAACACGCTGGACCGCCAGGGGCGGCTGGTCACCTGCGAGCACGCAACGAGCCGCGTGACCCGCGCCGAGCCCAACGGCAGCGTGACCGTGCTGGCCACGCATCATCAGGGCAAGCAGCTCAACAGCCCGAACGATATCGTCGTTGCCACCGGCGGATCGATCTACTTCACCGATCCGGGCTATGGCCGGAGGGAGTTCTATGGCGTGCCACGCCCGCAGGAGCTGCCGTTCCAGGGCGTCTACCGCATCGATGGCGACGGCGCCCGGCTGACATTGCTGGCCGACGATTTCGGGCAGCCGAACGGGCTGTGCTTTTCGCTGGACGAGTCGCGGCTGTTCATCAACGACACCGAACGCGGGCACATCAGGGTGTTCGGCGTCGAAGCCAATGGCGACCTCAATGGCGGCGCGGTGTGGGCAGCAACCGAGGGCGACGGGCCGGGAGCGCCCGACGGCATGAAGATCGACAGCCGCGGCAATCTTTACTGCACCGGACCCGGCGGCATCCACATTTTCGACGCGTCGGGCACCATTCTTGGCGTCATCCGGACGCCCGAAGATTGCGCGAATTTCACCTTCGGCGACGACGATTTGCAAAGCCTCTACATTGCCGCGTCGACGTCGCTGTACCGGCTCAGGGTGCGCGTGCCGGGATTGAGACTGTTTTGAGCTCGCGACAATCCGTGCTCAAATCAGAGTTGGGAGTGAGGCCGGGTCAAAGCCGGTGGGAATACAGCAGTCAACACATCTGGGAGGATAACGACATGAAGAAACTGTTCGTTCTGGGCGCTCTGGCGGCAATGCTCGCTTCGGGCA
>NZ_RZPF01000687.1:0-3521 GCF_004022735.1 Mesorhizobium sp. M7A.F.Ca.AU.001.01.1.1 | reverse complement strand
GGGCTGATCCGGCCCGACAAGGGACGCATCGAGGTTGACGGCCGTGTGCTGGTCGATACCGGTGCCGGCATTTTCGTGCCGAAGCACAAGCGCCGCATCGGCATGGTGTTCCAGGACGCAAGGCTGTTTCCGCATTTGAGCGTTGCCGGCAATCTTCGCTACGGCCGCTGGTTCACGCCGCCGGCGGAGCGCTACGCCGATATCGATGCCGTCGTCGACCTGCTCGGCATCGGGCCGCTCATGAACAGGCGGCCGGCAAAGCTCTCAGGTGGCGAGAAACAGCGTGTGGCGATCGGCCGGGCATTGCTTGCCAGCCCCAGACTGCTGCTCATGGACGAACCGCTGGCCTCGCTCGACGAGGCGCGCAAGGCCGAAATCCTGCCCTATGTCGAAAGGCTGCGCGACGAGATCAAAATCCCGATCGTCTATGTCAGTCATTCGGTCGCCGAAGTGGCGCGGCTGGCCAGCGACGTGGTGATGCTGGCGCAGGGCAATGTCGTTGCCAGCGGGCCGACCGAGGCGGTGATGCAAAGGCTCGACCTGTTGCCGGCGGAGGAGCGCGGTGAGGGCGGCGCCGTGCTGGACACCAAGGTGCTGCATCACGACGAGAGTTTCGGCATGACCGTGCTCGGCTCGGCTGCGGGCGAGCTCCGGGTGCCACAGCTGGCGATGAAGACAGGTACGCCGGTGCGCATCCGTATCCGCGCCCGCGATGTGATGATCGCCACCGAAAAGCCGAGGGGTCTCAGCGCGCTCAACATCCTGCCGGGAACCATTACCGCGATGAGCCCCGGCGAGGGACCGGCGGTCGAGGTCGGTATCGACTGCAATGGCGCAACCGTGCTTGCCCGCATCACCGAACAGTCGCGGCAGGCGCTGAAGCTTCATCTTGGCGGCAAGGTTTTCGCGGTGATCAAGACGGTGAGCTTCGATCGGGCGAACACCGGCGCCGGCCTGCCCCCCGAGACGGGTGGATGATCCCGCTATGTCTTTTTGGAATAGCGGTTTCGCCAGGGAGCTTCTAGTATGATGTTGGGATGTGACCGCGGAGAGCAAAGATGCCGTCGCTGAGCTTGCGGATAAATCTCGATCCCGACGGGCGCGTCGGGCCGGGCAAGATCAAGCTCCTGGAACAGATCGCCGCCTTCGGCTCCATCTCGGCCGCCGCGCGCGGCATGGAGATGTCCTATAAGCACGCCTGGGACCTGGTCGAGGACATGAACCGGGTATTCGGCAAGCCGCTGGTGGCGGCACAGACCGGCGGCCGCAAGGGCGGCGGCGCACAGTTGACGGCGGTCGGCCTGGCAGTGGTCAGCCGCTTCCGCGCCATCGAGCGCGCGGCGGCGGCCGCGGCAGCGACGCATATGGAGGCGTTGCAGGCGGAGATTGAGGCTGGGTGAGGGAGTAGGGCAGTAGGGCAGTAGGGCAGTAGGGCAGTAGGGCAGTAGGGAGGCATTCGCGTGCTGTCTTCCAACACAAAACGTCATTCACCTACTCCCCTACTGCCTTACTCCCCTATTGCCTTCCTATTCGGGCTTGCGCAGCAAATAGCTGTCCATGATCCAGCCCTTCCGCCGACGAGCTTCCTCTCGAACTTTTTCGATCTTTGCGCCGATGTCACCGATCCTGCCGGAGAGGGTGATCTCGTCTTCCGTTCCGAGATAGGCGCCCCAATGGATGACGACATCCTTGTCGGCCAGCGTGTTGAAGGCGCATTTGCCGTCCAGCAGGACGACCGCGCTGCCGGCATTGTCCGGCATGCCTTCTTCGGTCAGGCGGCGGCCGGTGGTAATGAGGACGGAATCGCCGATGCGGTTCAGCGCCATCTTGTGGCTGGCGGCAAGTGCCTGGACGGCGGTGATGCCGGGGATGACCTCAAGCTCGAACGCCACATCGCCTCGCAGGCGCACGCGCTCAAGGATGCGCAACGCGCTGTCATAGAGCGAAGGGTCGCCCCAGATCAGGAAGGCGCCGCAGCCGTCGCCTGCAATCTCGTCGCGGATCAGGCCTTCGTAAATGGCGGCGATGGCTTCATGCCAGTCATCGACGGTCGAGCGGTAGGAGGGCGCCGGCCCATCTTCTACCGGGAGGTCGCGCACCGGCACGTCGAATTCGACGCGCCGCGACTTCGGATTGGTGACGAAGCGGTCGCAGATCTGACGGCGCAGTTCGGCCAATTCATTTTTTTTCGCGCCCTTGTCGGGAATGAACAGCACATCCGCCTGGTTCAGGCCTGATATGGCCTGAACGGTCATGTGGTCGGGATTGCCGGCGCCGATGCCGATGACGAGAAGCTTGCGCATGGGCGAACTCCTGCCCGATCGGAACCCGTTAGTCCAGACCGCGCTGGCGCGTGTCCAGACCGCGCTGGCGCGTGTCCAGACCGCGCTGGCGCGTGTCCAGACCGCAGTCCATCTCCCTTTGGTGCGTCCGCGGATACGGAAGGGCTTTGAACGCCACATTGAAACGGCTAGGGTCCTGCAGGCATTCCAGCCGAGGGGGCTTCCATGTTGCGATATGTTCTGACCGCCGTGCTGGCCTTGTCGTCCGCACCCGCTTTCGCCAATGATTCGGTTGCCGAACTTGGCACCGGCGGCCTGATCCTGTCGCGCAGCGATGCCGTGGCGATGCAAAGCGAGGACCTTTTCATCTCGCCGGAAAAGGTCACGGTCGACTATGTCTTCCACAACAACACCGATCAGGATGTCCAGGCCATCGTCGCCTTCCCGATGCCCGACATATCGGGCAATCCCGAAGAAATCCCGGCGATTCCTGAAAATCAGAGCGATAATTTCCTCGGTTTCGAGGTGACGATCGACGGTGTCGCCGCAAAGCCGCAGCTCGAGCAGAAGGTGTTGGCGCTCGGCATCGACATCAGCGCTGAGCTGAAGGCGCAAAACGTGCCGTTCTATCCTTTCGGCGATGCGGCGAAGGCGGCGCTGGCGAAGCTGCCGCAAGCGGTTGTCGATGACTGGGTCAACCGCGGCATCATCATCGAGGACACCGGCAGCGACGGCACCGAGACGAGCAAGGTCTACACCCCGTTCTGGCAATTGCGTTCGACCTACTGGTGGCGCTCGACCTTTCCGGCCAACAAGGACGTCCATGTTTCCCACCACTACAGACCGAGCGTCGGCGGCACGTCTTCGGTCAGCTTCTTCTACGACGGCAAATTCCAGGGTCAGTATGCGGCCTACAAGACCCGGTATTGCATGGACGGCACATTCGAAAATGCGGTGCGCAAGGCGGCCAAGGACGACCCTGACGGCTACCCCAAATATTTCGAGAGCCGCATCGCCTATATCCTGACCACCGGCGGCAACTGGGCTACGGGCACGATCGGCAAGTTCAAGCTGACGATCGACAAGGGCAATCCGAAAGCCCTGGTCTCGTTCTGCGGCGACAATGTCAAAAAGACCGGACCGACGACCTTCGAGATGACGGCGGATGATTTCTACCCCGACCGCGACATCGACATCCTGATCCTCGAGCCGACGGGCGAAAATTGATGCATGTCGCAA
>NZ_RZPF01000686.1:0-3533 GCF_004022735.1 Mesorhizobium sp. M7A.F.Ca.AU.001.01.1.1 | reverse complement strand
CGCGGTAGAGATCGGCGACGTCACCGGCCACCGTCACGTCGACGATGATGTCGAAGCGTCCGGTGACCACCGAGGCCGAATTGACGAAAGGCAGTTCGGCAATGCGCTGCGCCAGTTCGCGGGCCCGGCCGCGCCCTTGGGCATTGATGCCGACAATGGCGGAGATCAGCTCGGGGCGCTCGGTCAGGTTCAGCAGCCCGACGATCTTGAGTAGGTTGCGGTCGAGCAGGTTGCGCAGCCGCGAGCGCACCGTCGGCACCGAAATCGCCAATATCTCGGCGATCCGGTTGATGCCCGGCTGGGCGTCCTGCGACAGCTGTTTGACCAGCCGCCGATCGGTCAGATCGAGATGTTCCCGCAAAGTCCCCGTCTTTCACAAAAGGAAAAAAGTTTGGCGATTTTTTTGCCAATGTGCAAACAAGCTACGTCACGAACATTTGAAAAGCAAGGCAATGATTCAGCGCTGATGGGGATAGGTGCTCGCTGTCCGGCTCACGCCAGCGCTGTCGCGAGCAATTTTGCCTGCGGTGTCAACTCGTCGAAGCGGCGGGCGCAGAGGTTGAGCTGGCGCGTTGCCCAGTCATCGGTCAGCCGCAGTGTGCGTAGCGTCCGCGCCGAGCGGCGGGCGGCACTTTCCGGCACGATGGCGATGCCGGCACCTTGCGCGACCAGCCGGCAGACATTGTCGAGGCCGGGAACGTGGATGCGGATATGCAGATGGCCGCCAAGGCGGGCCGCCTGGCGGGCGATGTGCTCCTGCAGCGCATGGCCGGTGCTGAGGCCGACGAAAGATTCGCCGAGAAGCTCAGTGAGGTTGACGGTGCGGCCTTCAAGGCCGGGCCGGTTTCGCGCGGCGATCACCACCAGCCGGTCGATGAAGAACGGTTTCTGCTCGAGGTGCGCAAGGCCGGCCCAGGTGGCGGCGATGCCGAGATCGGCCGCACCACTGGCCACGGCTTGCGCGATCTCATGGCTGGGGCGCTCGTCGAGCTCGATGTCGATGCCGGGATGCGCGACAAGGAAGGCGGGCAGGATCTCGCGCAGCAACTCGGCTGTGGCGGCGGTGTTGGCCATCAGCCGGACGCGGGCGCGCAGGCCGGTGGCATAGGCGGCGAGGTCGCCGGTCATCGCTTCGATCTGGTTCTGCACCGCGCGCGCATGATGCAGCAGCGCCTGTCCGGCCGCCGTCGGCACCACCCCACGGCGCCGGCGCTCCAGCAGCGGCGCGCCGAGCCGCTCCTCCATGCCCTTGATGCGGGCGCTGGCCGACGCCAGGGCCAGTCCGGCAAGCTCGGCGCCATGGGTGATGCTGCCGCGTTCGGCCACCAGCAGGAACAGGCGGAGATCGACCAGATCGAAGCGCATTCTCTTGCTCCTGCGAATATTCAGCGCCGGGAAGGCGGTCGGCCAACCAGCCTTCGTCGTGGCCGAAGGCTGGCAGCGCAACTTCCACATTGTGATCGGCCAGGATTTTCGTCAAACAGTTTCGAAGGAGAATTGCGATGAACGAACGAACATCAGGCCGGCTCGGCATTCTTGAAAGCACGGCGATCGTGCTGGCCATTGCGGTGGCCGGCCTTGCCATGGCGCGAGCGGGATCAGGCCTGCGGGGATGCGCGGCGACGGTCGTATCCACCAGCCGCGATGCGGCGCCGGCAAAGGCCGCCAGCCCGGATGCCGACGCAACCGATATGCTGCTGCATGACTGATCCGGCCCTGAAGATACGATCATGCTGAGCGCCGGCATCCTCGCCTGGATCGGCGCCGTGTTCCTCGCCGCCGGCTTCGTCAAGGGCGTCGTCGGCATGGGCCTGCCGACCGTTGCGATGGGCCTGCTGGCGGTGACGATGCCGCCGGCGCAGGCGGCTGCCCTGCTCTTGATCCCGTCGCTGGTTACCAACCTCTGGCAATTGCTGACCGGCCCGTCCTTCGCCCGGCTGTGCAAGCGGCTGTGGACGATGATGGCCGGCGTGATGCTCGGCACCGTTGCCGGCGCCGGCCTGCTGACCGGCACGCATACGGGCGCGGCCTCAGTGGGGCTGGGCGCCGCACTGGTGCTTTATGCGATCCTCGGCCTCGCCAAAGCCGGCTTCACCACGCCGGCGCGCCGCGAAGCCTTGATGTCACCGCTGGTCGGGGTGGCGACCGGGCTGGTCACCGGCGCCACCGGCGTCTTCGTCATCCCGGCGGTGCCCTATCTGCAGTCGCTGCGGCTGGAGAAAGAAGACCTGATCCAGGCGCTCGGCCTGTCCTTCACCGTGTCGACGGCGGCGCTCGCCATCGGGTTGTTCAAGGCAGGCGCCCTGGCGTCGCCGAGTGCGCAACTGGTGGGGTCGGTCGCAGCCCTTGTGCCGGCGCTGGCCGGCATGTTCGCCGGCCAGGCGCTGCGCCAGAAGATGAGCGTCGAGACCTTCCGCAAAGTGTTCTTCGCGGGGTTGCTGGCGCTTGGGGTCTATCTCGTGGGGGAGTTGGTGTTCTAGGCGCCGGACTTCCCCAGAGCACTGGCAGGAAGTCGTCAGCCAATGCTTTCGCTGAGATCAGCGAGCGTGACCATGAGTGTCAACGGCTCGACCGGCGAGGGCTCGAACCCGATGGTGATGTAGAAAGCTCGGGCATCGTCGGAAATCGCATGCACCACTATGCCTTTGATGCCCAGTATTTCAGCAGCCTGGAGAATTCGTAGACCGGCATCCCTTACCAGCGCCCGACCGATGCCCCGACCGTGATAGGCTTGGTCTACGGCCAACCTGCCTAGCACTGCGACGGGGATCGGATCGGGCATGTTGCGCCGGAAACGGCTGGAAGCTTCGACCATTTTCACGGCGCCGCTGGCAACGGCATAGTAGCCAATCACACGGTTGCCTTTGCAAGTCACATAGGTCCGGGATGCACCGCCCGCTTGATTGGTGCGAGCACGTTTTTTCAACCAATCGTCGAGCGCTGTAATGCCCGACGAAAATTCCCCGAGTTCGTGATGATCCGCGAGTGGAACCGGGACCGACAGCGTCACGCAGCTTCCCACGGAGCCTTTGTCGTCATCGTGCGGCGCAATCGGTCGTTGGGCTGCGGCGGCGCGTCGAGGCGTGCCAGAAACGCAGCGTAGACATCCGGTTCGACGGTAAACACGAGACGGTTGAGCAACGCTTCCTCAGCGGCGCGTTGCGAGGCTTCAAGCATGAAGTCGGTGCGATTCTTACCGAGCAATTCGGCTGCGCGGTCGATCAGATTGCGAACTTCCGGCTTGACGCGGATGTTGAGCGGAACGCTCTTCGGCACCGGATGATGTGACGTTGGCATGGACGGCTCCTTCGTTGCGCATATCTAGCACAGCGTAACGACATTGTCATTACCCGCTTCGATGGAGCATGCGATCCGTAGTAGCCCTACCGCACGACCAGCACCGGGATCTCCGTGTAGGACAGCACTTCCGCCGTCTGGCTGCCGAGGAGCAGCTTGCCTAGTCCGCGGCGGCCGTGCGAAGCCATGACGATCAGGTCGCAGCCCAGGGCCTGCGACAGTTCCAGAATGGCTTC
>NZ_RZPF01000685.1:0-3534 GCF_004022735.1 Mesorhizobium sp. M7A.F.Ca.AU.001.01.1.1 | reverse complement strand
GTTCCTCACGCAAGCCCTTGCGACGGCGGTCGGCCTCGACCGCAAGCCGGGCGCGCTGTTGCGCACGCAGTTCGTCGCGCTCCAGCGCAACGGATTTCATGCGTGACTTGAGCTGGTTTCCGCCAAACGCCGGCAGCAAGGTGAAGACGGTCGCAAACACCGCTATCGCGACCAGCATCGCGATCAGGAAGCTCGGATCCGTCAGGGTCTTGATGACTTGCTCGGTCATGCCAGCATCCTAGACTTCGAAGTTCATCATCTTGCGCATCACCAGGATGCCGATCGACATCCAGACCGCAGAGCAACCAAGGATCAGGTTTCCGACGCTGGTGTTGAAGAGCGGCATCAGGTAGGCCGTGCTCGACAGGTAGACGAGAAAGGCGACGATGAAGGGCAGCGCACCGATGATCGCGGCGGATGCCTTCGCTTCCATCGACAGCGCCGCGACCTTGGCTTTCATCTTCTTGCGATCGCGAAGCACGCGCGAAAGATTGCCCAGCGCCTCGGAGAGATTCCCGCCGGCTTGCGATTGAATCTGGATAACGATGCCGAAGAAGCTTGCCTCGGTGCAAGGCATGGTTTCGGGCATGCGCAAGGTCGCGTCGGGGATAGAGAGGCCCATCTGCTGTGAATCGACGATGCGGCGAAACTCGGTCTTCACGGGTTCGGGCGATTCGTTGGCGATCAGGCGCACGGCATCGTTCAGCGGCAGGCCGGATTTGACCGCGCGCACGATGATGTCGAGCGCGTTTGGAAATTCGTTGAGGAATGCCTTGACCCGGCGGGCGCGGCGAAACGTGACGAACCAGCGCGGCAGGCCCAGCCCCCCGGCCAGCAGCACGCCCGGCAAGGCGATCAGCGGGGCTCCGGCCACGAAAGCGGCCATCGTCAAAACGATGCCGCATATTGCGGAATATATATAGAAACGCTCGATGGTGGTCTTGAGGCCGGCCTGACGAAGCTGGGCTTTCAGCGGCGGCTTCTTGACGCGGCTGTCCTTGGTTTTCTGCTTGGCGTCGAGTTCGTTGAGAGAATCCTGAACCGATTTGCGCCGCTTGGCGGCTTCCGCCACGCGGTCGCGCGAGGCCTTGACGACGGAGCGATCCGTCTCGGCGGTCCTGATTGTTTCGAGCCGCTTGCCGACCTGTTTCTCGTTGCTGATCCGGGTGAACAGAAATGCATAAGCGACGGCGCCGGCGCTGAAGCCGGCGAGCACGACAAACGCCAGTACTGTGCCGTCAATTCCAAACATTGGCCCGAACCCTTACACCCCAGCAGACGTCAGTCAGCGCGTTTCTCCATCGCCTCGAGCGCAATGGCGAGACGCTGCTCCTCGCCGTAATAGCGTGCACGCTCCCAGAAATGCGGACGGCCGATGCCGGTCGATACGTGCTCACCCAACAGCCGGCCGTTGGCGTCCTCACCCTTGATGTTGTAGAGGACGATATCCTGCGTGATGATAACGTCGCCTTCCATCCCGATCACCTCGGTGATGTGGGTGATGCGGCGCGATCCGTCGCGCAGGCGCGCTGCCTGGATGATCACGTCGATGGAGCCGACGACGATTTCGCGCACTGTCTTCTGCGGCAGCGAATAACCACCCATGGCAATCATGGATTCAATGCGGTTCAGGCATTCGCGCGGGCTGTTCGAGTGGATCGTTCCCATCGAGCCGTCATGGCCGGTGTTCATCGCCTGCAGAAGATCGAACACTTCGGGTCCGCGCACTTCGCCGACGATGATGCGCTCGGGCCGCATGCGCAGGCAGTTCTTGACCAGGTCGCGCATCGTCACCTCACCCTCACCCTCCAGATTGGGCGGGCGGGTTTCGAGGCGCACCACATGCGGCTGCTGCAATTGCAGCTCGGCCGAGTCTTCGCAGGTGATGACGCGCTCCTCGCGGTCGATATAGTTGGTCAGGCAATTGAGCAGCGTGGTCTTGCCCGAACCGGTACCGCCCGAGATCACGATGTTGCAGCGAACACGGCTGATGATCTTGAGAACTTCGGCGCCCTGCGGCGAGATGGCGCCGAACTTGACCAGTTGGTCGAGCGTCAGCTTGTCCTTCTTGAATTTGCGGATGGTGAGCGTGGCGCCGTCGATGGAGAGCGGCGGCGCGATGACGTTGACGCGCGAGCCATCGGGGAGGCGCGCGTCGCAGATCGGGCTGGATTCGTCGACGCGGCGGCCAACCTGGCTGACGATGCGCTGGCAGATGTTGAGGAGCTGCTGGTTGTCCCGAAAGCGGATGCCGGTCTGTTCGACCTTGCCGTTGACCTCGATGTAGACGTTCCTGGAGCCGTTGACCATGATGTCGGCGATGTCGTCGCGGGCGAGCAGCGGCTCGAGCGGCCCATAGCCGAGCACGTCGTTGCAGATGTCCTCGAGCAGCTCTTCCTGCTCGGCGATCGTCATTGCGAAGTTCTTGATCGCGATGATGTCGTTGACGATATCGCGGATTTCCTCGCGCGCACTTTCAGGATCAAGCTTGGAAAGCTGCGACAGATCTATGGTGTCGATGAGTGCGGAGAAGACCTGGCTCTTGGTATCGTAATAGGTTTCGCTTTTTTCGCGCTGTGCCCGCTTCGGCTCAGGCGCCAATGGCGGTGCCTCGACCGCACGGCGCGCCGGCGGCGCGACAGGCGCGCTTGGCGCCGCGGGCCGTGTCAGAACCGCCGTGTCCACGGAACCTGCAGCCGGTGGCGCAACAGGCGCCGGTGCTGGCTGGCGAAATTCCGGCGTGAACCGGTTGCCGTCGTCGCTGCCTCTTTTACCAAACATGATCGACTACCGATTCCACTGCTGAAGCGTCACTTCTTGTTGCGCGAGAGCTTGCCGAGCAGGCTGCCGAGCCCGGCCTTCTTCCTGATCTTGATTTCGCTGCGCCCGGTCAGCACATGCGCCATTTCGTTGATCATTGCGACGATCGGGTTCTTGGCATCCATTTCGCCAAGCATGCGTCCGTTGTTGGCGGCATTGCCGAACAGCAAGGGATCAAAAGCAATGACCGACATTGGCGACAGACCGAGCGGCTCGGCGAAATCGGCCGGCGAAATCTCCGGGCGTTTCGGGACGCCGGCCTGGTTGATGATCAGCTTGGGCGGCGGATCATTGGGACGAAGCCGCTTGAGCATATCGATGAGGTTCTTGGTGTTGCGCAGATTGGCAAGTTCCGGTGTCGCGGTGATGACGATCTCGTCGGCCTTGACCAAGGTGTTCTTGGTCCAGCCCGTCCAGGCATGGGGGACGTCGAGCACCAGAAGCGGCACGCTGCGCTGGGCGGTGTCGATGAGCTGAACGAAGGCCTCTGGATCGAAATCATAGACCCGTTCGAGCGTCGAAGGCGCCGCCAGCAGCGACAGATGCTCGGCGCACTGGGTCAGCAGCCGGTCGAGATAGACTTCATCGATGCGTTCCGGTGAAAACACCGCCTCGGCGATGCCTTGCGCCGGATCCTGGTCGAAATTGATGTTGGCGGTGCCGAAAGCCAGATCGAGATCGGCGACGACCACTTCGGATTTGAACAGGGAGGAC
>NZ_RZPF01000684.1:0-3539 GCF_004022735.1 Mesorhizobium sp. M7A.F.Ca.AU.001.01.1.1 | reverse complement strand
GAGCCGTTCAGCCTGAATTGGGTGGACAGATTGGCCGATGGGTTCCAGGACCGGAAACAGGAAAGACGCCGTGCAAAGCGATGAAGTCATCGCCCTCCATCCCGCCGACAGCGGCATGCAGCTCGGCCGTGCTCTTCTTCACGCGTTGCACAATGCCGGCATTTCCGTTCTCTACCAGGATCGCGAGATGAAAACCGTATGGGCGCGCAACATGCGTGCGCCCTGGGTTTCGGACACCGCCGACAGCATCGGCATCCTGCCGGAGGCGCAGGCCGACCGCATCGGCGCGGCCAAGCGCGACGTCATTGCATCCGGCAACCCCCAACGTCTCGAGATCAGCGTTCCCGTCGAGGATGGCAGCCGCTGGTTCGAGGTGTGGATCGATGCCGATCACGGCGATGGTGGCACCGTGCAAGGCGTCGTCACCACGATGGTCGAGACGACGGAGCAGAAGCGCCGCGAGCAGACCCTGACGACGCTGTTGCGAGAGGTGAGCCATCGCTCGAAAAACCTGCTGGCGATCATCCAGAGCATAGCCACCCAGACCGGCCGCTACTCCGACAGCATCGGCGATTTCCTGACACGCTTTCGCGGCCGGCTGCAATCGCTGGCCTCGTCCCAGGATCTCGTGACCTCTTCCAACTGGCGGGGTGCAGCACTTCGCGAACTCGTATCGGGCCAGGTTGGCCGCTATGGCGGCGATCCGGTTCGGAGCCTGAGGTTTCAGGGGGCAAACCCCTATCTCAATCCCAACGCTGCCTTGCATATCGGCCTTGCGATGCATGAACTCGCCGTCAATTCGGTGAGCTACGGCGCCCTGTCGCGGCCCGGCGGGTACGTCAATGTTACAGCCAACCTGACCGCCGACGACACGGGAACCTCCCTGTCCCTGACATGGGCGGAGGCAATCGGCGCCAGTGATGTCAGGCGTAGCGAGAAGCGCTTCGGCAGCGTCGCACTCGAACGGGTCGTGCCGGCGTCACTGAACGGAACGGCGACGCTCGAAATCGCGGCTGGCCGCCTTGAATACCGCCTTGTCGTTCCGCACGGCAATTTCGAGACGGATTGAGCGACCTTCCTTAACCCGCCGTTCACCATAAAAGCAGATGCTGTTTTTCCCAGATACCGCTGGAACTTGTTGCATCACCGAACATTTCCGCAGCAGGATTTACAGCATGGTGGGAGGAATGCCTTGACGGTTGCCGACATGAACAGACTGGAGCAGGCCGCCCGGATTTCCATGGGCGAGTTTGAGGACTCAGAGGCTTCCACGCCACCGCTGGCTCCTGTTCCCAACGGAGCTTTGCGCCTAGTTGCGCTGGCCTTGGTGGCGGTGATCATGGCGGTCGCCCTGCACCAACTGGTCTACTAGGCCACCTCGTTTCGGCCGGTGGCCGAATCGGCTGTAGCGCCATCTTATTTCCCCGGCCGATCAAGCCAGCCAGGAACTTTGGCGAATGTAGACCGTTACTATGGCGAGAGGACTTCTCGCCATGGAACATATCGCTGCATTGTTGCTGGTCATCGGTTGCTCGAACACGATGGCCGACTGCCGTGAACTCCAGGTGCCCGTAAGCGTTTTCGCGACGGCCGAGCAATGCGTGGCCGAACGCCCATTCGTCTTGGGCGACGTGCAAGGGCAGGCTGACCACATCGTCGCCAAATGCCTTGCGGTCGATCCGGCGCTTGAGGACGACTATGATCAGATCGTCTGGAATGTGCGCGCCGATGGTACGCTTGACGCGTCTTTGGCAATTTCCAGCCTGGTAATGGCATCGAACACGATACGCCCAGAAAAAGACTATCTTCACCAACAATAGATTGCAGCAGCAAAGGCCGTCATTTCATGCTAAATGGCGGCTGGAGCTTACTAAAGTGAGGACACAAAGTGAGGAGTGACTCTATGCGGAAGATGATTATTGCCCTGGTTGCGGTGGTCGCGGTCAGCGGCTGCACCTCGACTGAGAAGGACGTGGTTGGCGGCGGCTTGATCGGCGCCGGTGTCGGCGGCTTGGTCGGCGGCGGTAAGGGCGCGCTGATCGGCGCGGCCGTGGGTGCCGGTTCCGGCCTGCTGGTGCGCAACCTGCGCAACGGCTATTGCCAATATCGCGATCATCGCGGCCGGATCTACACGGCTCGCTGCAACTAATTCGGCGATAATCGAAACGTCGATCCGGAGGCCGGTCCGCCGGCTTCCGGGTTTTTGATGTCTGGATGCTTCCCCCTTGTCGGCAACGGTCGCGCTCAATTGGCGAGTGGAATTTTGATTTCCACGTTCAGCCCATTGGCTTGGTAATCCCGTTTGATCGTACCGCGCAATTCGCGCGTCACGTTGAGGTCGATCAGCTTGGTGCCGAATCCGGTCTCGGCGGGCGCTTCAAGTTTCTTCTGCCCGTTTTCGCGCCAGTTGAGAGCCAGCACCCTGTCGCGCCCTCGGCCTTCGAGCGACCAGTCCACCTTCAGCGCCCCAACGGAATTGCCGGCCTCGCCGTATTTCAGCGCATTCGTCGCCAGTTCGTGGAAGGTCAGGCCGAGCGCTTGCGTCGTGGTTTCGTCGAGCAGCACCTGTGGTCCCGACAACAGCTCATCGGGCAGCTCCTTGCCGAACACCTGACCCAGCTCGATGCGCAGGAGATCGCCAAGATCGGCCTTCTGCCAGCGTGAGCGCGTCAGCATGTCCTGGGAGGCCGCCATCGCCTGCAGCCTAGCCGAGAAGGACGCTGAAAACTCGTTGACGTCGGTCGCCCGCGATGCCGTCTGACGCGCGATCGCCAGCACCCTGGTGATCGAATTCTTGATGCGATGCTTCATCTCCTGCAGCATCAGGTCTTTTTCGATCAGGCTCTTTTCCGTCGTTTCGTGCAATCGCGACGCTGCCTCATAGGCCCGCTCCTGATAGCGCGCCACAAGCGCGATTGCGCCCGCCAACAGCAGGCCGAACAGCCCCAGCATCACCGGAATGGCGCGCGACGACGGCTGCGAGAAGGCGCTTGTCGGCCGGAACAGGACAGTCCATGGCTGTCCGGCGACGATGATCTTTCGCGTGACCAGCAGCCTGTTCCCGAAAGTGGAAGCCGGCGGCGTCTCCGACCGGAACAACAGATTGTCGCCGTTCACGGCACCATCGCCATCATAGATTTCGGTGTTGACCGGCAAAAGCGGCGACCGGCTGAGCGCGGTCTGGAACAGATCGCGAGCCCGGAAGGCCGCATAGAGAAAACCTGATGTCGAGGATCTCGAAGCATTGATGACGTCGGGAGCGGTTTCGACATTGAGCCGCACGAAAACGAAGAAGCCGGTGAACGTCTGCGCGGCGCCCGTGTCCTGGCCCAGCTGCACCAGCCCGCTGGCATGCTGCTGGTCGTCGGACATCGCCTTTTCGATCGCCGCACGCCGCACCGGTTCGCTGAACATGTCGTAGCCGATGCCGGCTTGATTGGATGGATCCAGCGGTTCGAACAGCACGATAGGGGTGCGCCAGGGTTGCGTGGTGTCCGGGTAGATTGGATGACTGACGCCATAATCGTGCAGCATGTCGC
>NZ_RZPF01000683.1:0-3545 GCF_004022735.1 Mesorhizobium sp. M7A.F.Ca.AU.001.01.1.1 | reverse complement strand
GGCGACGATGCCGATGCGGTGCTCCCGCCGGCGTCGACGCGGCGCTTCGTCGCCGCGCCGCCGCTGGTGCCCGAGCCGGAATTCTCCAGGCGCGAAGGCCTGTCCTTTCTGACATTCGTCGCCATCGTGGTGATGGCCGGGCTGGCGCACCTGACCGGGGCACCGATGTTCATCAGCGTTGCATTGCTCGCAACCGGCCTAGCCGGCCTTGCCATGCATCTGCGCGCCAGGCGGAGCGAACATCGCACCGCCGCCCTTCTTGACGAAACCACGGCCCGCAGCCGCGCCGAGATCGAGACGCTGGCCGACCGCATGTGGGAGATGCAGGAGAGCGATGAGCGCTTTCGTGGCCTGATCGACGCGCTTGGAGATCTCGTCATCCATCGCGACCGCGACGGCTACATCGTCTATGCCAACAAGGTCTTCGCCGATCTCGTCGAGATCGACCAGCGCGATCTTGCCGGCAAGACCCTGGCGGAACTCGGCATCGAGGTCGGCATGGTTCCCGATGCCGCCTTTTCCGACCATGAGTGCCTGAGTTCCACCGATGTCTCTATCAGCACGCCGAGCGGGCAGCGCTGGTTCTCCTGGATCGAACTGTCGGTGCGCGACAAGGACAGTGGCGCGGTTTCGCACCGCGCCATCGCCCGCGACATCACCGCCCGCAAACGCGCCGAGTCCTCGCTGATCACCGCACGCGAACGGGCCGAATATGCCAGCCAGGCCAAATCGCGTTTCCTCGCCACCGTCAGCCATGAAATCCGCACCCCGATGAACGGCATCATGGGCATGGCCAGGTTGCTCGCCGACACCAGCCTGTCGCCGGAGCAGCAGACCTATGTCGGCGCCGTCTCGACCTCAGCCAGCGCATTGCTTGCCCTGATCGAGGATCTTCTCGACTATTCCAAGATCGAAGCCGGGCGTTTCGACCCGGAGCCGCAGCCGATGTCGGTGCGCGAGATCGCCGACAACATCATCGAATTGCTGGCGGCGCGCGCCTTCGCCAAGGATATCGGGCTGGGTTGTCATGTCGAACCCGACGTGCCGCAATTGATCACCGCCGATCCAGGCAAGGTCAGGCAGGTGCTTCTCAACCTCATCGGCAACGCCATCAAGTTCACCGACAGCGGCGGCGTGCTGGTGAGCATTGCACGCGCACGCACCGAAACCAGCGACCGCATATGCTTTACCATCGCCGATACCGGTCCGGGCCTGCATGATGCCGACCTGGAGCGCATTTTCGAGGAGTTCGAGCAGGCCGACGGCACGTCGACACGCACACATGGCGGGGCCGGCCTCGGCCTTGCCATCTCCAGGCGCCTGGTGGCCGCCATGGGTGGCACGATCTCGGTATCCAGCCGGCTCGGCCAGGGATCCGAGTTCGTCTTCGAAGTCCCTGCGACAGCGGCCACCGAAGCGCCGCAGGGCCGCCAGAATGCTCTCTCGGGCAGACGCGTGGTGATCCTGTCGAAGAACGCCGTCGAGGCCGACGCCATCGCCCGCACCATCCGTGCCAACGGTGGCGCGGTCGACATCGCCACCACCGCCGCACAGGCCGCGCCTTTCGCCGCCGGCTGCGACGCGATCCTGGTCGATGCAGCGATGGAGGAAGGCGACGGAAGGCTGCTCAAGCGCCTGCGCCAGAGCGGTTTCTCCGACTGTGAGGCGATCACGCTGATCGCGCCGACAGATCGCGGCATGCTTGGCGAGTTCCGCGCCAGCGGCTACGCAACCTTCCTGGCCAGGCCGGTGCGCGGCGGAACACTTTTGCGTGTACTGTTGAGCAGCCATGCTCCGAGCCTCGGCCCGCCGCAGCCGGAAAAGCGCGGCGCGCCGACACTGCGCGCCGTCGGCAACCGCCAGCGCGGCCTGTCGGTGCTGATCGCCGAGGACAATGACATCAATGCCATGCTGGCCCGCGCCACGCTGCTGAAGGCCGGGCATCGCGTCAGGGTGGTCGGCAACGGCAAGGCGGCCGTCGAGGCTGTCACCGGCGCCGCGCACAAGGACCGCTTCGACGTGGTCTTGATGGATCTGCACATGCCGGTCATGGACGGGCTGGACGCGATTGCCGCCATCCGCCGCCATGAGGAAGAAAGTGCCGTGCGGCCGGTGCCGATCATGGTGCTGTCGGCCGACAGCCAGGAAAAGACCCGCCATGCGGTGTTGGCCCATGGCGCCAGCGGCTTTGTCACCAAGCCGCTCGACCCCGAGGCGCTGGTCAATGCCGTCGAGGGCCAGGTCGTCGCGGCCTGAGCTTTCCACCGCCCGTTCCGCACCGGGCGATCACTTAAACGTAGCCGGTTGATCGTATTCGCCAGCCGACGAAGTATTGCCCACGACGTCGTATCACGGTACTGTCACAATCCTGTTGCACCTACACCGTATCCCCGTGCCAAGAGGGATGGCTCGAAGGAGAATCACTCGTGCATACAGTTATGCCGGAATGTGACACTCGGCCGAACGCCAGCAGCGCCTTGCTTGCCGGACGTAACGTCGATTCCGTCATAAAGGGCGCGGCACTGGGCCGTATAGGCAATCTTGAAGTGCGGCTCGCTCGCAACGAGGCCGAGATCGCGGCCGCGCAGGAAGTGCGCTACCGGGTGTTCTACGACGAACTTGGCGCCAGGAAGGACCTGTTCCAGGCCCATGACCGCCGTGACGCCGACCGGTTCGATCCACTCTGCGACCATCTGCTGGTTTTGGACACCACGCTTTCCGGTCCCGAACATCGCCGTATCGTCGGTACATATAGGCTGCTGCGGCAAGAAATCGCGGCCACGGCCGGCGGTTTCTATTCCGAAGGTGAATTCGAGCTGACCAAGCTCATTGCCCGTCACCCCGGCCAGCGTTTCCTGGAACTCGGCCGCTCCTGCGTCTTGCCGGAATACCGCTCGAAACGCACCATCGAGGCGTTGTGGCAAGGCATCTGGGCCTACATCAACCATTACGAAATCGGTGTGATGACCGGTTGCGCTTCTTTTCACGGCACCGTGCCGGCGGCGCATGCCGAGGCGCTCACCTACCTCGCCCACCACTGCCGCACAAATTCGGCCTGGGACGTGCGCGCGGTCTCCGGGCGCTACTGCTCGATGGACCTGATGCCGATCGAGGCGGTCAATGCCAAGGCGGCGATCGCCGCGATGCCGCCTCTGGTCAAGGGCTATCTGCGCGTCGGCGCCCGCATCGGCGACGGCTGCGTCATCGATCGCGAATTCTCGACGGTCGATGTGTTCGTCGTGATGCCGGTCAAGGAGATCGGCGCACGCTACGTCAACTATTATGGCGGGGAAGCCCAGCGCTTCGCTGCGTGAGGCTAGCGAATAGAAAGTAGCGGGAGCTATCTCGTTCAACCCCTATTCGCTATTCGCTTCCTTTTCACAAAATATCTTCCGGCCGCCTGCCGGGCCGGCTCTTGTAGGACGGAAACGACCAGCCGAATTTGAGCGCGCCGCCACGCACAAGGAACGCCGCAGCAAAACCGGCAAGGTCCGAGGCGAGCGGCGGCAGTCCGGCAAGATCGCCAAGCGTGTAAAGGCCGGCAC
>NZ_RZPF01000682.1:0-3550 GCF_004022735.1 Mesorhizobium sp. M7A.F.Ca.AU.001.01.1.1 | reverse complement strand
GGCGAGGGCCGCGCGATGGCCGCCGCCGAAGCGGCGATCGCCAACCCGCTGCTCGACGAAACCTCGATGAAGGGCGCCAAGGGCCTGCTGATCTCGATCACGGGCGGCCGCGACCTGACGCTGTTCGAAGTCGACGAAGCGGCGACCCGTATCCGCGAGGAAGTCGACCAGGACGCCAACATCATCCTGGGCGCCACTTTCGACGAGGAACTCGAAGGCGTCATCCGCGTCTCGGTGGTTGCCACCGGCATCGACAAATCGGCGGCTGAAATCGCCGCTGCGCCGATCTCGATCCGCACGGCGCCTCCGAAGCCGGTCAGCCGCCCGGCGGCTCAGATCGCGGAGGCTCGCCCGGCGCCTGTTCAGCAGGCGGCCTACGAGCCACGCGCTGTCGACCCTGTCGCCGAAGCCATCCAACTGGCCGAAGCCAATGCCGCGGCGATGGCGCAGGCGCGCCCGGCTCCTGTCGCTCACGCAGAAGATTTCCGCCCACAGAGCAAGATCTTCCAGGCGCCGCCAGCACAGCCGATGCCGCAGCCGGTGGTCCAGCAGATGCAGCCGGCCCCGCAGCCGCGCGAGATGCTGCGCGAAGCCCCGCAGCCTGTTGCCATGGCACCTCAGCGTATGCCGCGCGTCGAGGACTTTCCGCCGGTCGTCAAGGCCGAGGTGGATGCCAAGAGCCGCCCGGTGGACCACGAGAACAACAGCGGACCGATGGGCCTGCTGAAGCGCCTGACCAACGGACTGACCCGCCGCGAGGAAGAACCCGCAAGGCTGCAGCCGGCGCAGCCGCGTGAGCCCAAGCTGCGCCAGGCGGCGCCCGAAGTGCGCCGCCTCGCCAGCCAGGATGCGCAGCTCTATGCGCCGCGCCGTGGCCAACTCGACGATCAGGGCCGCCTGACGCCGCAGGTGAGGACGACTCAGGAAGACGATCAGCTGGAGATTCCGGCGTTCCTGCGCCGCCAGGCCAACTGATTGGTAAACGGACTGTAACATTTGTTAACAGGCAAGCGAGGAATCGCTTGCCTGTTAACGTTTTAAATGATGTGATTTCAATAACTTACAAAGTCGCACCCATTCCAGTTCGCGGTTACACAGAGTAAGAAACCGTGATTTGGAGTCTCCCTGACGGGACATTATCTTCGCTGCCTACCATCATCGGTTTGCCGGGATTTCGGGGGAAGTCGCCCTGCCAACCGATTCACACAAGAGCCGCGCCCTCGGGCTGGAGAAGCGGACCTAGGCATTACGGGCTTATGGGGATTGTCTTGCACGACTATCAGACGACATTGAAGACGCGCGCGTCGCTTACCGGCACCGGCGTCCACAGCGGCAAGGAAGTGTCCATCAGCTTCATGCCGGCGGATGCCGACACCGGCATCGTTTTCCAGCTTTTCAACGGTGCCGAGCAGGGCCGCGAGTTTCGTGCCCTGGTTTCGGAAGTCGGCGCCACCGACCTGTGCACCATGCTTGGTGATCCCGCCGGCGAGCATATCGCCACGGTCGAGCACATCATGGCGGCGCTGTTTGGGCTCGGCATCGACAATGTCGCTGTCGAGATCGACGGTTCCGAGGTTCCGATCTTCGATGGCAGCGCCATGGCGTTCGTCGAAGCCATCGACCAGGCGGGCATCGAGACGCTTTCGGTCAAGCGCCGCTATATCAGGGTCATCAAGCCGGTCCGCATCGAGAACGGCGCCTCGTGGGCGGAGTTTCGGCCCTATGACGGAACCCGTTTCGAGATCGAGATCGACTTCGAAAGCCCGGCGATCGGCCGTCAGCTGTTTGCCTCCGACCTCAATGCCGATATTTTCCGTCGCGACATCGCGCGCGCCCGCACCTTCGGCTTCATGAAGGATGTCGAGCGGCTGTGGGCTGCAGGCTATGCGCTCGGCTCCTCGCTGGAGAATTCGCTGGTGATCGGCGACGACAACCGCGTCATCAACATGGGCGGCCTGCGCTATCCCAACGAATTCGTGCGCCATAAAACGCTGGACGCCATGGGCGACCTGGCGCTGGCCGGCGCCCGTTTCATCGGCTGCTTCCGCTCCTATCGCGGCGGCCACAGGATGAATGCCGCGGCCCTGCGCCGCCTGCTGTCGGATCGCACGGCGTTCGAGATCGTCGAGACGACGCGCCGGGAGCGTGGCCGCAGCGCCGAGATGAACGCCGTCAACGCGCCGCTCTACGCGCCCTGGATGATCTGATTTTCCCAGGTTTTTCGGGTTCCATGGGGAATTGCGCGTGTTGCAGGAATGCACCACCCGCCAGTGAAATTGCATTGATGTCCAAGCTGCGTCCGGCCGCCACAAAAATGTGCGATTGGCCGGAGATAGCGTTGCCGGGCAAGGCGGTTATGGTTTATGGCTGCTGCCGTCGATTAGTGCATGTCGTTCAAAAGTGGGGACCAGTTTTGAAACAATGGCATGCAACTGGCATTGAAATAGCGCCGAAAGGGCGAGATCCAATCATGTTCTTCAAGCGAGTTGGTCAATTGAAAGCACCGCAGAGGGCCGTTTTCCTGGCGCTTTCAGTAGTTGTTCCATCGCTCTTCCTGTCGGCCTGCATGTCGTCGGAGAAAGATATCGACCTGTCGACCTATGTCGACCAGACCGAACCGGCCGATGTTCTCTACAATCAGGGCCTTGCCAATCTCAATGCCGGACGCCTGCAGGAGGCGAGCCGCAAGTTCGACGCCGTCGACCGCCAGCACCCCTATTCGGAATGGGCTCGCAAATCGATGGTGATGGGCGCTTTCGCCGATTATCGCCAGGGCAATTACGACGAGGCGATCGGCTCGGCCAAGCGCTACCTCACGCTCTATCCATCGACCGATGACGCCGCCTATGCGCAGTACATCATCGGCTTGAGCTATTACCGCCAGATCAAGGACGTGACGCAGGACCAGAAGGAAGCGCGCCAAACCGTTCAGACAATGCAGGATCTGGTGACGCGCTGGCCGACATCGGAATATGTCGACGACGCCAAGGAAAAGATCCGCTTCGCCAACGATCAGTTGGCCGGCAAGGAAATGCAGATCGGCCGCTACTATCTCGAGCGCCGGGAATACATCGCCGCCGTCAAGCGCTTCCGCACCGTGGTCGAGAATTATTCCAACACGCGCCATGTCGAGGAGGCGCTCGCCCGCCTGACCGAAAGCTATTACGCGATGGGTCTGACTTCGGAGGCGCAGACGGCCGCCGCCGTGCTCGGCACCAACTATCCCGACAGCTCGTGGTACAAGGATTCCTACAAGCTGTTGCAAAGCAATGGGCTTGCACCGCGCGAAAATGCCGGATCGTGGATATCCAAGGCCGGGAAATTGATCACCGGGGCTTGACCCCCCAAGCAGACGTCGCGGGCTTCGCCAACGCGCCGTCTGCCTGATTTCGTTGTTTGTCGCAGGTTCTTGTCGCAAAACCGCGGAACACTTTTGCGGAACCTGCTTGGAGCATCGGATCGAAGCGTACGCAGCGCTTTTTTCGGATTGATCCGGTGCTCAAACAAAAAGATAGTGCGCCGCTGCGACTGCAAATGGTCGCGTGCCGTC
>NZ_RZPF01000681.1:0-3559 GCF_004022735.1 Mesorhizobium sp. M7A.F.Ca.AU.001.01.1.1 | reverse complement strand
CGCCGTGGTCCAGTGTCACAAATCGGTTCCGATCGGCAAGGCGCTGCAGGCGGAGGGCGTGCCTCTGGTCGTTTATCTCCGCAATGTCGAGTTCCATGAACTGGGCGGCGATCTGCGCGAATTGCATTCGGCGCTTTACATTGCCAATTCGGATTTCACCGCGCGAACCTACAAAAAAGAATTCGGCATCGAGGCAGCGGTGATCCCGCCAACCATCAACCCGGCGCATTACTCGACGCCGACGACGGGCCAGTTCGTCACGCTGATCAACCCTTATGAGGAAAAGGGGTTTGAGCTCGCGGTGCGGATTGCCGGCGCCTGCCGCGAAATTCCATTCCTGTTCGTCGAAAGCTGGAAGCTCGACGACGATCACCGGGCGCGGATCGAACAGACGATCGCTCCCTTGGGCAATGTCGTCCTGGAGAGCCGCACCAGCGACATGAAGACGGTCTATGGCCGCACGAAGATCCTGCTTGCTCCCAGCAAGTGGGAAGAGGCGTGGGGCCGCGTCGCTTCGGAGGCCCATTGCAGCGGAATCCCCGTTATCGGTTCGCGGCGCGGCGGTCTGCCCGAGGCTGTCGGCTCCGGTGGCGTGGTGCTGGATTACGATGCTCCGCTGGCCGATTGGGTCGCGGCCGTCAGGCGGCTGTGGAACGACAACCAGGAATATGACCGGCTTTCCAGTCTCGCTCGCAGCTTCGCCGGGCGCCCGGAACTCGATCCCGATCGCCAGTTCATCACCTTCTTCTCGATACTGGACAGGGCCATGCAGCAGCGCGCGCGACAGGCGGCCTGACGACGCCGCCTGAGCAGGTCAGGCCGGACGCTTGACCCGGCTTTTCAGCGTCTCGTAGCCGCGGGCGCCAAGCAGTGCGCGGGCAATGGTCTTGGCGGCGCTCTTGCGGCCCTCTTGCGACTTGATCTGCCGCAGCCTTGCCGGCAGGTTGCGGGCCGCCTGGCCAAGTGCCGGCAGCGACAGCGCGTCGGGGAAGCTGACCATATGCGTTTCGACGCACAGCACCGGCTTGCCTGACAGTTCGGTGATCTTCAGCGCCTGTTCGTGCTCGCTCTCGATGAACAGGATGGCATCGGACTTGCGGTAGAAATCGGCCTTGAAACTGCCATGCGCGCCGAGTCGTTGCCGTTCCGCCTTGCTCGGCAGATCGAGCATGATCAGCTGGTCGTATTTGATCTCATGCTTGGCGAGCCATGCCTCGGTGAGCGCGCGGTATTTCTCCAGCCGGCTGGTGACCAGCCAGCCGATCCTGTGGGTCGCGACATGGAGCGGCCGCGCTTCGCTGAGGAATTTCTCATAGGCCGGGCCGTCGTCGTTTTCCGCCTCTGTCGGGTCGAGGCACAGCACGCCGTCAATGTCGACGCAGCATTGCGCCAGGAATTTGTGATGCATGAAGTTCCACTGGAACATGCGCGGATGCGGCACGACCTCGAAGACGAGGTCGGTTTCCTGGTGCAGGGGCTCAAGGCCGAACACGGCGGCAAAGGTGAAGTCCGCCTCGATGCCCGCAGCCTGGATGCGGGCGCGTGCGTCGCGCATGGCGTTGCCGCCGGCGACGCTGTCGTCGATCACCAGCACCTTGCGCATCTCGGAAACCTTGCGGTCGAGAGCGGCCCGGCGCTTGGTGACGCCTGATGTGTAGATTCGCCCAGCCAGGAAGCTGTCGAGATCGGTCATCGGAATGTTCGCCGCAAGGCTGACCAGCGTCGCTGCCAAAACGCCGCTTCTCGGCACACCGACGACCAGGTCGATGTCGCGCGGCAGCCGGTGCAGGCCCCTGACGATGGCGTCGTTCATATCGGAGATCGATCGGTAGTGCATGGTTCAGACCTGGTCCTGGAGGAGATGTCCGTAGCAGTCGAAGACGCCCAAATTATTGCGCTTCGCGCGGCGCTGCCGCAGGCAGCCTTGCCGGCAGCATCTTGAGCGCCTCGCGCAAGGCTTCGCGGCCGGAGGCGAATGCCAGTGCGATGATGATTGTGATGAGGTAGGCGAACACGGCGCTGCTGGCCAGGGCGACGACATGCTGCTGCGGCAGCAGTGGCTTGACGAACCAGATCGCGGCCAGCGCCAGATGGGCGCCAAGCACGAACGGCGTTGCCGCGCGCAGCACATGATGCGCCTGCAGCGGTCCGCTCTTGCCGACATAGAGCCATAGGAACGGCGTCCGCAGATATTCGCTGATCGCATAGGCGATCGCCACGCCCAGCGCGCCATAGGGCAGGCCGAGCATGAAAGCCAGCACCGACGTCACGGCCGTTATGATGCCCCAGCGCATGAAATCGCCGGAGCGGCCCTGGCTGACGAAAAGCCACCCCGCCGGATTGTTGAGCGGCTGCAGCAGCCCGGCAAAGCCGAGCGCCAGGAAAATCGAGGCGCTTGCGCGCCATTGCTCGCCGAGCACGAAGGGGATCAGCACATCCGACATCGCGGTGGCGAAGGCGACACCGGGAAGCGCCACCAGCAGGATCAGCGGCATGACGCGCAGATAGGCGCTGCGGTAGCGATCCGGCTCGTCCTTCAGCCTGGAAAGTGCTGGAACCATCACCTTCGACAAGGGGTTGGTGATCTGGCTCAGCGGAAACAGAAGCAGCTTGTAGGCGCGGTCATAGAGGCCGAGCTGCGCCTCGCCCCAATATTTGCCGATCAGCACGTTGTCGAGGTTGCGGGCAAAGAAATTGGCGAAGTTGAAGCCGGTGATGCCGGCGCCGAAATTGATCAGCTCGCCGATGCCGGCGACCTTGCGCGGCAGGCCCGGACGCCAGCGCGAACTCGCCCAGTAGCAGAGCGTCGGCAGCACGGCACCGGTCAGCGTGCCGGCAAACAGGGCCCAATAGGAGCGATCGATGAAGGTCCAGGCGATCGACACGGCAAGCCCGGCGATGGCGCTGGCGACGTCGATGACGGCCAGCCGGCCGAACTGCATACGGCGCGTCAAGAGCGCCAGATGCTGGGCGCCAAGCCCATAGGCCATGATCTGCAGCCCGAACGCAGCCACCAGACCTGTCACGCGCGGCTCGCCGTAGAAGGCAGCAACCAGGGGCGCGGCACCCGCAAGCACGCAAGCCAGGATCGCGCTGACGGCGACATTGATCCAGAAGAGGTAGTTCACCTCCTCATGCCGGATGCCTGATTTCTGGATCGTTGCCTGGGTCAGGCCGAAATCCTGGAACAGTGCGATAAAGGCAAGCACCGGCGCGCACATCGCCACGACACCGAAATCCTGTGGCGACAACAACCGCGACAGCACGATAACCGACAGAATCTGTGTCGCGACCCGCACCGATTGCGCCATGGCCGTGACAACCGCGCCGCGCCCAACCGATTTGCGCAAGGAGCCTTCTGGCGGATCGAATGCATTGGCTTCCAAATTCAGGATTCCTGATTTTTTACGTGGATTTTCGAGCCCGAAAATCCACGACCGCCGCCGACCACAAACTACGGCAATAATTTTGCAGTGCAACAGAAAACGTGGACCGCCGCACCAAAAATGTTGCGATGCAGCAAGACCTGTACTAGCATTCCCTCGGGTGGGCCAACAGC